>NZ_JARBCJ010000046.1:6566-19211 GCF_028803055.1 Mumia sp. | reverse complement strand
CCGGCCGCGTCGCTGACGGCGACGCTCGCGCGCATCGACGGGCATCTCTCGGCCGCGTGGGGCGTCATCGTGGGGGGGGTCGCCATGGCCGCGCCGCGGGGCCCGGTCCACCTGGCGGGCGACACCGTACGGGTCGCGGTGACGTTGCAGAACACCGGCACGAAGTCCCTGCCGAACGTGACGAGCGCGCTGCGCTCGGCATCGGGCTGGACAGTGGAGCCGGTCGGGGCGCGGCCGGCCACGGTCGCTGCCGGGACGACGGTCACCCACCTGTACGACGTGGTCGTGCCTGACGGCTCTCCGGTCGGTACGGAGACGCTGACGGGCACGGTGTCGTACCGCCAGAGCTGGGGCAGGGCCACGCTCCCGGTCTCCGCCGACGTCGTCGTCTCCCCCACGCTCACGCTCGACTCCGCGGCCGTGGCGCCGCAGGCCGCGACCGCAGGCGACGAGGTGACGGTGACGGCGGTCGTCCGCAACCACAGCACGCGGCCGGCCTCGGGCGAGCTGACGGTGTCAGGCCCCGGGGTGACCTCGCCGGCACCGACGTCGTACACGGTGCCGGCCGGCGCCACGGCGGACGTGCCGGTGACGGTGACGGTTCCGACGACGGTCGTCGCAGGCCCGCTGACACTCACCGCCTCGACGGGAGCGACGGAGTCGCAGAAGGCGACAGCGACCCTCGGCGTGACGTTGACGACGCCGCCGCCCGGTGCCGTCGACCACGTCGACGTGGGCCTCTCCGCGTCGGAGCAGGCGCACGGCCTGACCGCGTCGCCGAACAGCGGCACGAACGTCGAAGCCGGACTGACCCGCCGCTACACGCACTCCTCGTACCCGGGTGGCTGGTTCGAGATGGACCTCGACGTGCCGGCGGGCAAGGCGTTCGTGCTGCGGGCCGTCGAGACGTACGACGGGGCGCGCCGCAAGACGTACGACATCGTCGTGGACGGTGTGGTCGTGCACTCGCACGACGCGAGGCGTACGGAGGGTGGCGAGGGCACGCAGACGTACCAGGTGCTCGTCGACCGGCCCGACCTCACCGCAGACGGCACGGTGCGCGTGAGGTTCCAGGACACCGGCGCCGACTACGACCCGTCGATCGCCGACGTCTGGTCGCTCCCGGTCTCGTAGGCACCCCGCACCCCGCTCGCGGGTCACTCTCCTCGGCCCGCGGGTCACTCTCCTCGGCCCGCGGGTCACTCTCCCGGTCGAGGGTGACCCGCGAGTCCCAGGGAGTGACCCGCGAGTCCCAAAGGGTGACCCGCGAGTGGTCGGGTCAGATGAGGTCGTGGCGTACGGCCCAGACGACGGCCTCGTTCGGTGTCGAGACCTCGAGCGCCGAGCACACCGTGCGCAGACGGCGCCGTACGGTCCGCTCCGACAGGAGGAGGCGACGGCCGACCGCCTCGACCGTGAGCCCTTTCGCGACGAGAGCGAGCAGGACGAGGTCGTCACGGTCGAGCCGACCCTGGCCGTGCCGTGTCACCGTTCCCCCGTCCCCCCGCACGTTGTGTTTACCCCCTGGGGATCAGCCGTAGGAGCTGGGTGACGTGCGACGGCTGCAGCTCGTCGACGCTGCTGACTCCCAGCAGGCGCATGGTGCGCTCGAGCTGGGTGGAGAGGATCTCGATCGCGCGGTCGACACCGGCCCGTCCACCGGCCATCAACCCGTACAGGTAGGCGCGTCCGATGAGCGTGAAGTCGGCCCCCAGGGCGAGCGCCGCGACGATGTCGGCGCCGGACATGATGCCGGTGTCGAGGTGGATCTCGGTCGTGCCCTTGACCTCGCGGGCGACGTCCGGCAGCAGGTGGAACGGGATGGGCGCTCGGTCGAGCTGACGGCCACCGTGGTTGGAGAGCACGATCGCGTCGACACCCATCTCGGCGAGGCGCGAGGCGTCCTCGACGCTCTGCACCCCCTTGACGACGAGCTTGCCCGGCCACTGCTCCTTGATCCACGCGAGGTCCTCGTAGTCGACCGTCGGGTCGAACATCGTGTCGAGGAGCTCGGCGACCGTGCCCGACCAGCGGTCGAGCGAGGCGAACGCCAGGGGCTCGGTCGTGAGGAAGTTGATCCACCAGGCCGGCCGCGGGATCGCGTTGACCACTGTCCGCGGCGTGAGCGTGGGCGGGATCGTCATGCCGTTGCGGGTGTCGCGCAGCCGCGCGCCGGCCACCGGGACGTCGACGGTCACGACGAGCGCCTCGAACCCCGCCGCGGCGGCGCGCTCGACCAGCGCCATCGACCGCTCGCGGTCCTTCCACATGTAGAGCTGGAACCAGTTGCGCCCTGCCGGGTTGGCTGCCCGTACGTCCTCGATCGAGGCAGTGCCCATCGTCGACAGCGCGAACGGGATGCCGGCCGCTCCCGCCGCGCCCGCCCCGGCGTACTCGCCCTCGGTCTGCATCATGCGGGTGAAGCCGGTCGGCGCGATCCCGAACGGCAGCGCCGACGTGGCGCCGAGGACCTGGCACGAGGTGTCGACCTTGGAGACGTCGCGGAGGATCCGAGGGTGGAACGTCACGTCCTGGAACGCCTGACGCGCTCGGGCCAGCGACAGCTCCTCCTCAGCGGCTCCGTCGGTGTAGTCGAACGCCGGGCGTGGGGTCCGCCGCTTCGCGATCGTACGGAGATCGTCGATCGTGAGGGCCGACGCGAGCCGACGCTCGCGCGGGCTGAGGACCGGCCTCTTGAACTTCAGCAGCGGTCCGAGATCGCGGGGGTGGGGTACGCGTCGATCCATCAGGAGACCTTTCCGAGCGGGCGAGGAAGATAGTGCTGCTGGTCCAGCGTGCTCCCGACGAGAGCGCGGAGCGCGTCCAGGTCGCCGGACACGGCGCCGAGCGTCCGGCCCTGCACGAGCGCGTTGCCGAGGGCGGTGGCCTCCACCGGTCCGGCGAGCACCTCGAGCCCTGATCGGTCGGCGGTGAGCTGGCACAGCAGCCCGTTGAGCGCGCCACCACCGACGATCTGGATCCGGCGGACCCGGCGACCCGCGAGCTCCGCGGCGCGGCGGAGCGTGGTCGCGAACGCCTCGGCGAGGCTCTCGAGGATCGCGCGTGTCGTCTCCGGGCGACCGGTCGGCGGCCGCAGGCCGTGCTCTGCGGCGTACGCGCGGATCCGCGCCGGGACGTCGCCCGGCGGGAGGAAGCGCGGGTCGTCGACGTCGAAGAGCAGCGGTGTCTCGACCTCGGCGGCGGCAGCCAGCAGGGACGCCAGCTCGACCGGTCGCCCGTCCTCGCGCTCCCACGTGCGTACGGACTCGCTCAGCAGCCACAGACCCATCACGTTGTGGAGGAACCGGACGCGCCCGTCGACGCCCCCCTCGTTCGTGAAGCCTGCCTGCCGTGCCGCGTCGTCGAGGACAGGTCGCTCGAGCTCGAGCCCGGCCAGCCCCCAGGTGCCGCACGACACGTACGCGTCGTCCGGCCCCAGCACCGTGCCGGCGACCGCCGAGGCCGTGTCGTGCGAGCCCACGGTGGTGACGGTCAGGTCGTGCCCGCCGAGCTCCGCAGCGACGTGCGGCAGCAGCCCTCCGAGCGTGGTCCCGGGGGCGACCAGCGGCGCCAGGAGGTCCGGCGCGATGCCGAGCGTCTTGGCGAGGTCGGTGTCCCAGGTGCCGGTCGTCACGTCGAGCAGGCCCGTGGTCGAGGCGTTGGTGAGCTCGGTCCCGACGTGGCCGCTCAGCCAGTGCCCGATGAGGTCCGGCACCATCAGCATCGTGTCGGCGTGCTCCAGGTGGGTGCCGTCGGCGACGAGCTGGAAGACCGTGTTGAACGGCAGGTGCTGCAGCCCGTTGCGCGCATAGAGGGCAGCGGGCGCCACAGTCGCGTGCACGGACTCCACGGCGGCCGCGGTGCGGCTGTCGCGGTAGTGGAACGGCGTGGAGACCATCCGCCCGTCCCGCAGCAGGGCGTAGTCGACCGCCCAGCTGTCGACCGCCACGCCGGCGAGGCCGGGCGTGGAGCGTACGGCGAGCCGCAGGCCGTCGACGACCTCGCGGAAGAGCCCGACGACGTCCCAGTGCAGACCGTCGGGCAGCCGCACCGGTGCGTTCGCGAACCGGTGCACGACCTCCAGCCGCGCACCGTCCGGGCCGACCTCGGCCACCACCACGCGTCCGCTGGTGGCGCCGAGGTCGACCGAAGCGACGTGGACAGGCTCAGACATGCACCGGCCTCAGCGCAGGAACGCGGCGGCGACGCCGGCGTCCACGGGGATGTGCAGCCCGGTCGTGTGGCTCAGCTCGGCGCTGCAGAGGACGAACACCGCGTTGGCGATGTTGGCCGGCAGCACCTCGCGCTTGAGGATGGTCCGCTGCGCGTAGAACTTGCCGAGGTCCTTCTCCTCCACGCCGTAGACCGCGGCGCGGTTCGCGCCCCAGCCGCTGGCGAAGATGCCCGAGCCCTGGACGACACCGTCGGGGTTCACGCCGTTGACCTTGATGCCGTACGCGCCGAGCTCGGCCGCGAGCAACCGGACCTGGTGCGCCTGGTCGGCCTTCGCCGCGCCGTACGCCACGTTGTTGGGGCCGGCGAAGATCGAGTTCTTCGAGGAGATGTAGACGACGTCGCCGCCCATCTCCTGCTCGATCATCACCTTCGCCGTGGCCTTCGAGACGAGGAACGACCCCTTGGCCATGACGTCGTGCTGGAGGTCCCAGTCCTTCTCGGTGGTCTCCAGCAGCGAGCGCGAGAGCGAGAGGCCGGCGTTGTTGACGACGAGGTCGACACCGCCGAACGCGAGCACCGCCGCGTCCACGGCTGCCTGGACGGCGTCGGCGTCGGAGACGTCGACCTGGACGCCGACCGCGACGTCGGTGCTCCCGAGCTCGGCCGCAGCCTCCTGGGCCTTCTCCAGATCGAGGTCGGCGATGACGACGCAGGCGCCCTCGGCGGCGAGCTTCTCCGCGGTGGCCCTGCCGATGCCGGACGCAGCGCCGGTGACGAGCGCGACGCGGGTGGCCAGCGGCTTGGGCTTCGGCATTCGCTGGAGCTTGGCCTCCTCCAGCGCCCAGTACTCGATGCGGAACTTCTCCGACTCGTCGATCGGCGCGTATGTCGAGAGCCCCTCGGCGCCGCGCATCACGTTGATCGCGTTGACGTAGAACTCACCGGCGACGCGGGCGGTCTGCTTGTCCTTGCCGAAGCTGAACATGCCGACACCCGGGACCAGCACGATGAGCGGATCGGCACCACGGATCGCGGGGCTGTCCGACGTCGCGTGCCGGTCGTAGTACGCCTGGTAGTCCTCGCGGTAGGACCCCGCGAGCTCCTTCAGGCGGGCGATCGAGTCCTCGACCGACGCGTCCGCGGGGAGGTCGAGCACGAGCGGCTTGACCTTCGTACGGAGGAAGTGGTCGGGGCACGAGGTGCCGAGCTCGGCGAGCCGCGGGTGCTCGGCGTGCGAGAGGAAGTCGAGCACCACGTCGGAGTCGGTGAAGTGGCCGACCATCGGGCGGTCCTGGCTCGCGATCCCGCGGATCGTCGGCGCGAGCGCGGCAGCCTTGGCGCGCCGCTCGTCCTCCGGCAGCGCGGTGTACCCGTCGAGGGCGGGGCCGAACGGCTCGGGCTTGCTGTGCTCCTCGATGTAGGCCGCCGCGGTGCGGATGATCCACAGCGAGTTCTGCTCGGCCTCCTCGGAGGTGTCGCCCCACGCCGTGATGCCGTGCCCGCCGAGGACGCAGCCGATCGCCTGCGGGTTCTTGGCCTTGATCTCGGCGATGTCGAGCCCGAGCTGGAAGCCGGGACGACGCCACGGGACCCAGACGACCTTGTCGCCGAAGATCTTGCCGGTCAGCTCCTCGCCGTCGGCGGCGGTCGCGACCGCGATCCCGGAGTCGGGGTGCAGGTGGTCGACGTGCGCCGCGTCGACGAGCCCGTGCATCGCGGTGTCGATCGACGGAGCGGCACCACCCTTGCCGTGGAGGCAGTAGTCGAACGCCGCGACCATCTCGTCCTCGCGCTCGACGCCCGGGTAGACGTCGACGAGCGCACGCATGCGGTCCAGGCGCAGGACGGCGAGGCCGGACTCCTTGAGCGTGCCGAGGTCGCCTCCCGAGCCCTTGACCCACAGGAGCTCGACGGCCTCGCCGGTGACCGGGTCGGTGTCGGTGCCCTTGGCAGACGTGTTGCCACCGGCGTAGTTGGTGTTGCGCGGATCGGCGCCGAGGCGGTTCGAGCGCTCGATGAGCGCCTTCGCGGTCTCGTTGGCGGCGTTCGCCGTGGTGTTGTCGGACATCGTGCTCATCAGCTCCATCCGGCCTGGGTCCCGCCGACCCGATCGGCCTCGATCTGTTCCTGGTAGCCGCTGGCGAGGTAGGCCTGCATCGGGTTGGACGGCAGGCCCTGCGTCTCGCGCCATGCGGCGAGGTCGGTACGTACGTCGGTGTAGAAGGCGTCCATGAAGATCTCGTTGGCAAGGAGGACGTCACCGTCAGCCTGGGCCGCGGTCAGCGCCGCGGTGTCGACGAGCAGCGCACGCGCGGTCATCTCCTGCACGTTGAGCACCGAGCGGATCTGCCCGGGGATCTTCTTCTCGATGTTGTGGCACTGGTCGAGCATGAACGCGACGTCGCCGTCCTTGCCGTACCCGCCGCCACGGACGACCTCGAACAGGATCCGGAAGAGCTGGTACGGGTCCGCCGCGCCCACGATGAGGTCGTCGTCGGCGTAGAAGCGCGAGTTGAAGTCGAACGAGCCGAGCTTCCCGAGGCGCAGCAGCTGGGCGACGATGAACTCGATGTTGGTGCCGGGGGCGTGGTGGCCGGTGTCGAGGCAGACGACCGCGTTGTCCCCGAGGGCGGCGACCTGCGTGTACGCCGTGCCCCAGTCCGGCACGTCGGTGTGGTAGAAGGACGGCTCGAAGAACTTGTACTCGAGCACGAGACGCTGGTCGGCGGACAGGCGCTCATAGATCGTGGCGAGCGACTCCGCGAGGCGGTCCTGCCGTCCGCGCATGTCCGCCTGGCCGGGGTAGTTGCTGCCCTCGGCGAGCCAGATCTTGAGGTCGCGCGAGCCGGTCGCGTCCATCACGTCGATGCACTCGAAGTGGTGGTCGATCGCCTTCTGGCGGATCTTCGGATCGGTGTGGGTCAGGGCGCCGAGCTTGTAGTCGTCGTCCTGGAACGTGTTGCTGTTGATGGTGCCCAGGCCGATGCCCTGGTCCTCGGCGAAGCGGCGCAGCGCCGCGTAGTCGTCGGTCTGGTCCCACGGGATGTGGAGCGCGACGCGCGGGGCGAGGCCGGTGAAGCGGTGGACCGCGGCCGCGTCGGCGATCTTCTCCTCGACCGTACGAGGTGTGCCGGGCGAGCCGAAGACCTTGAAGCGCGTGCCGGAGTTGCCGTAGGCCCAGGAGGGAACCTCGATCTCCTGCTCGGTGAGCCGCGACGCGATGTCGGCGAAGTTCGTCATGTCAGTTGCTCTCTCCTCGCGCACGGGTCTCGCGCGCGGTCGTCTGTGCCGTC
Organism: Mumia sp.; assembly: GCF_028803055.1. Taxonomy (NCBI): domain Bacteria; kingdom Bacillati; phylum Actinomycetota; class Actinomycetes; order Propionibacteriales; family Nocardioidaceae; genus Mumia; species Mumia sp. Next base: position 11,742 of record NZ_JARBCJ010000046.1, on the reverse strand, counting down.
GAAGTCTCGGTCGCCTGGTGGGCAGCCAGCTGGTCCTCGAGGTGGAAGATCTCCTCCAGCTCGAGGAAGCCTTCGTCAGGTGCTCCGTCGAGGTCCTCGAAGAGCTCGGCCATCTCGGCCTGCCACCGCCGGTTGACGTCGGTGGCCGCCATCTGGGCGCGGGCCCGCTCGAGCGACTCGGTCTCGAGGTAGCCGATCAGGAGCCCGTCGGGGCGGAGGAACAGCGAGTAGTTGTGCCAGCCGGCGGCGTCCAGGGCCTCCAACATCTCTGGCCACACCGCGGCGTGGCGCCGGCGGTACTCGTCGATCCGGTCCTGCCGGACCTGAAGCTGGAAGCACACGCGGCGCATCGTTCCTCGGTTTGGTTTGGGTTGTGGTCCCGGGCCCCCCGGGGCCGCGGGGGCCACGGTCACCCACGTCGTGGTGCCGGGCGGGTGGCCCGGCGAGCTCAGACCTCCTGGTCAGAGGTGCTGTGCTCGGGCGTACGACTCGTCCGAGACGTCAGGTCTCAGAACTGGAAGTCGTCGATGTTGTCCTTGTTGAACTCGAGCGGGTCGCCGAGGAGCACGACACCGTCGGCGCCGACGGTGTACTCGCCGAGCTTGCCCGCCTCGAACGTGTCACCCTCTTCGCCCTTGATGTCGCCGTCGACGAGCGCCTTGGCGGCGAAGGCGGTCAGGTAGCCGAGGTCCTCGGGGTTCCAGAGGGCGAAGGAGCCGACCGTGCCGTTCTTGACGTACTCGCGCATCTGGTCGGGCGTGCCCAGACCGGTGAGCTGGACCTTGCCCTTGTACTGCGAGTCCGAGAGGTAGCGCGCCGCTGCGGCGATGCCGACCGTGGTGGGCGAGACGATGCCCTTGAGGTCGGGGTGCTTCTGCAGGAGTGCGGCGGTCTTGTCGAACGACGTCTGGTCGTCGTCGTCGCCGTAGACCGTCTCGACGAGCTGGATCTTCGGGTGGTTCGCCTTGAGATCCTCCTCCATGAGCTTGATCCACTCGTTCTGGTTCGTCGCGTTCGCCGACGCCGAGAGGATCGCGATCTTGCCCTGGTCGCCGATGGCCTTGGCGATGAGCTCGACCTGCTTGGAGGCGATGCCCTTCGCATCCGCCTGGTTCACGAAGAGGTCGCGGTACTCCGGCTTGGTGTCGGAGTCGAAGGTGACGACCTTGGTGCCGGCGTCACGCGCCTCCTGGAGCGCGTCGCCGATGGCCTCGGGGTCGTTGGCCGAGATCGCGATGGCGCCGGTGCCCTGCTGGGTCAGCGTGTTGATGTAGCTGACCTGCGAGTCGGGGGTCGCCTCGGACGGGCCGACCTCCTTGAAGGTGCCCTCGAACTCCTCGACGGCAGCCTTGCCGCCCTTGGAGGACGTCTCGAAGTAGGGGTTGCCGAGGTTCTTGGGGAGGAAGGTGACCGAGACGTCGTCGCCGCCGCCTCCGCCGTTACCCTCGTCGTCGCTCCCGCCGCAGGCGGCGAGCACCAGGCTCATGCCCAGCACGGCGGCGACGGCCGGGACGAACCGCGCGAGGCCGCGTCGCCTCGTGGTCTGTGTGGTCATCGGTCTTCTCTCTCTCGATTGCTGACCGGCCCGTCCGGGTCGGCCTGGGGGGTGGTGCTGTTGGGCTCGGGGGCGCCACGACGTCGCCGGCTGCCGATCCAGCCGAGGACGCTGGAGCCCACGACGGAGACGACCAGCAGCAGGCCGGTGACGATGTTGATGACGTCGGCGGTCTGGTCGGCCAGGCGCAGTGCGCTGCCGATCGCCCCGATGAGGAGCACGCCGGCGATCACGCCGGGGAGTGCGCCACGTCCGCCGAAGATGGAGACGCCGCCGAGCAGCACGGCGGCGATGACCTGGAGCTCCATGCCGTTGGCGTTGTCGCCGCGGGCGCTGCCGTAGCGCAGCGTGTAGTAGATGCCTGCCATGGCCGACACGACACCGGTCAGCATGAACAGCACCAGCTTGGTGCGCTCGACCCGGATCCCGGAGAACCGGGCGGCGCCCTCGTTGAGGCCGATCGCGAAGATGCCGCGGCCGAAGGCGGTGAAGTGGAGCAGGACGATGAAGAGGACGGCCAGCACCGCGAACACGATCATGATCGACGGGATGTCTGACTCGCCGATCCGGCCGCGTGCCCAGTCGGTCCACGCCTCGGGGAAGTCGGTGACGGCGGTGGTGCCGAGCAGGCCCACCGCGATCCCGCGGTAGAGCGCGAGCGTGCCGATCGTGACGGCCAGCGACGGCAGCCCGACCACGGTGACGAGGAAGCCGTTGAACGCACCGCAGACGACCCCGACGAGCAGGGCGGCGACCGCCGCGAGGACGACGGGCGTGCCCTTGTCGTAGAGCACGCCGAACGACACGCTCGCGAGCGCCACGGTGCTGGCGACCGAGAGGTCGATCTCTCCGGTGATGATCACGAGCGTCATCGGGAGCGCGATCAGGAGGATCGGGGCGACGTCGAGGAGGAGGTACGTGATGGTGATCGGCCGGTCGAAGAACGGCACGGTCGCCGAGGCGTACAGGTAGACGACGACCAGGGCGGCCCAGACCGCGACGTCGCGGCTGAGCAGGACCCGCTGCCACAGCGGACGCTGATGGTCGCGGTAGGTCCGGCCGCGCGAGGGCGTGGAGGTGTCGGAGGGGTCGATCAGGCTGGTCATTCGGCGTCCCTCTCTGCCAGCAGCTTCTTGTGCTGTCGGTCCTTGAGGACCTTGTCCAGCACGATCGCGACGATGATGAGCAGGCCGACGACCGCGCGCTGCCAGAAGTCCTGGATGCCGAGGATCGGGAGACCGCGGTTGATCGTCATGAGGAGGTACGCGCCGACCGCCGCACCGAGGACGGTGCCGCTGCCGCCGAAGATCGCGACGCCACCGATCACGGCGGCGCCGACCGCCTCGAACTCGATGCCGAGCCCGGCGCCGGAGCTGATGGTGCCGTAGCGCGCGACGTAGAGGACGGCCGCGAGCCCGGCCAGACCGCCGGAGACCGCGAAGGCGACGAGGGTGCGCTTGGTCTTGGGCAGCCCGTAGAGCGTGGCGGCCTCGGGGTCGGAGCCGAGGGCGTACATCTCGCGCCCGGCGCGCGAGCTGCGCATCAAGACGATGGCGACCCCGAGCACGGCGAACGAGATCCACGCGAGCGTCGGGATGCCGAGCACCGACGACGTACCGAACGTGAGCAGGTCGCGCGGGATGTCGGAGGCGTTGATCCGGTCGGAGCCGGCCCACGACATCATGATGCCGCGATAGACGTAGAGCGTGCCGAGCGTGATCACCAGCGCCGGCACCTTGGCGAACGCGACGAGTGCGCCGTTGATCAGGCCGAGCACGACGCCGAGCAGGATCGCGAGCAGCAGCACGACGATGATCGGCAGCCCTGTGTCGACGAAGAGCCGGCCGGTCGCGTAGGCGACCAGACCGAGGATCGACCCGACCGACAGGTCCACGTTGCGGGTGATGATGACGATCGCCTGGCCGACGGCGAGCACCACGAGGATCGACGGCGTCAGGAAGAGGTCGCGCCAGCCGTCCTTGCTGAAGAGGAACGACGGGTTGATCGCGGTGGTCACGGCCAGGACCACGAGGAAGGCCAGGACGATGCCGGTCTCGCGCGCCTGGAGGACCTTGCGGACCCGGGCGCCGACGCTCGGGGGCGGCGGGGGCGCCGGCGTCGTCGCGGTCGTGGCTGCGGTGCTCATGCGGAGGCTCCCTCGGTGTTGGTCGCCGCGAACATCACGGCCTCGGGGGTCGCCTGCTCACGGCTCAGCTCGGCCGTGATCCGGCCCTCGTGCACGACGACGACCCGGTCGGCCATCCCGAGCACCTCGGGCAGCTCCGACGAGATCATGACGATGCCCATGCCCTCGCCGGCGAGGGCAGACAGGAGCCGGTGCACCTCGGCCTTGGTGCCGACGTCGATGCCGCGGGTCGGCTCGTCGACGATCAGCACGTCGGGTGCGGTGCTGAGCCACTTGGCGAGCACGACCTTCTGCTGGTTGCCGCCGCTGAGGGTGCCGGCGAGAGCGTCGAGCGTCGCCGCCTTGACCTCCAGGCGCGAGGCCCAGTCACGGGCTGTCGCGTTCTCGGCTCCGGACGACAGGATGCCGGCGCGCGAGAGGCGACGGCGGATCGCCATGGTGATGTTGCGGGCGATCGAGGCGTCGAGGACGAGGCCGTGCTTGCGCCGGTCCTCCGGGACCAGGGCGAGCCCGAGGCGGATGGCGGCCGCGGGGTCCCCGGCAGGGACGGCCTTGCCGGCCACCCTGACCGTGCCCGAGTCGTACGGGTCGACCCCGAACGCCGCCTGCATGATCTCGCTCCGGCCGGCGCCGACGAGACCAGCGAGCCCGACGATCTCGCCCCGCCGGACCTGGAGGTCGACGTCGTGGAACACACCGGCACGGGTGAGGCCCTCGATCTCGACGACGACGTCGCCGATCTGCGCGTCCTGCTTGGGATAGAGGTCCTCGACGTCGCGCCCGACGAGTCGGCGCACGATGTCGTCGACGGTGACGTCGGCGACCGCGTCGGTCGAGACGTACGAGCCGTCGCGCATCACGGTGATCGTGTCGCAGAGGCTGAAGACCTCGTCGAAGCGGTGGGAGATGAAGACCAGTGCGCGGCCCTCGTCGCGCAGCGCGCGGGCGATCGTCATCAGGCGGTCGACCTCGATGCCGCTCAGTGCGGCGGTCGGCTCGTCCATGATGAGGACGCGGGCGTCGAGGGAGATGGCCTTCGCGATCTCGATGATCTGCTGGTCCGCGATGGACAGGCCGTCAGCGGGGCGCTCCGGGTCGATGGCGACGCCGAGACGGGCGAACAACGCGCGCGCCTCGGTGTCCATGGCCTTGCGGTCGATGCTGCCGAACCGCGACCGCGGCTGGCGCCCCATGAAGATGTTCTCGGTGACGCTGAGGTCGGGGAACAGCGTCGGCTCCTGGTAGATCACCGCGATGCCGGCGTCCTTGGCGTCGGCGGTGGTCCGGAAGTCGACCGGCTCGCCGAACAGCTCGTACGATCCGGAGTCCGGCCGATAGAGGCCCGCGATGATCTTGACCATCGTCGACTTGCCTGCGCCGTTCTCGCCGACCAGCGCGTGGATGGACCCGGTGGTGACGGTCAGGCTGCCTGCACGCAGGGCGACCACCTGCCCGAACCTCTTCGAGACGTCGCG
>NZ_JARBCJ010000046.1:0-6469 GCF_028803055.1 Mumia sp. | reverse complement strand
CTGAGGGGTAGCGCGTTTGAATCGTTTCAATTAACGTGGCGTTCACAAGGTATATGAGCCGACTCACAAGGGTCAAGGGACCCCTTGAAACGATTCAGTGGCAGACTTCACGCACCGTCCGCCATGCGACAGACCTAGATACAGGAGATGCCGGTGGCAAAGCCCCCGTCGACACCGACCCCGGCAGCCAGCCTCCGTGACGTCGCTGCGCTCGCAGGCGTCTCCGTCGGCACGGTCTCCAACGTGCTCAACCACCCTGCCAAGGTGTCGGAGCAGACCGCGGAGCGGGTCTTCGCGGCGATCCGCGACCTCGGGTTCGTCCGCAACGAGGCGGCCCGTCAGCTCCGGCAGGGACACAGCCGGTCGATCGGGCTCATCGTGCTCGACATCCGCAACCCCTTCTTCACCGACGTCGCCCAGGGTGTCGAGGACGAGGCGACCGCGCGGTCGCGCAGCGTCCTGCTCGCCAACTGCGCGGAGGACGCCGCCCGGGAGAGTGCCTATCTCGACCTCTTCGAGGAGCAGCGTGTCGACGGCCTGCTCATCTCACCGGTCGGTGACGTCCTCGACCGCCTCGACCGCCTCCGCTCACGCGGCATGGCGGTGATCCTCCTGGACCGGCTCGCGTCGACGGAGTCGTACAGCTCAGTCTCGGTCGACGACGAGCGCGGTGGCCGGCTCGCGGTCGAGCACCTGCTCGAGACCGGGCGGCGACGCATCACCTTCGTCGGCGCCTCCACCGACATCGAGCAGGTCCGCGACCGCCTCGCCGGTGGACGGCGAGCGGTCGAGGGTGTCGGCAACGCCTCGCTGGACTACCGCGAGATCACAGGGATGCACGTCGCCCCGGCACTGGCCGAGGGCGAGCGGATCGTCGCGCTGCCGGCCGACGAGCGTCCTGACGCGGTGTTCGCGGCCAACGACCTGATCGCGATGGGGATGCTCCAGGCCTTCACCCGGGGTGGGCTGAGGACGCCCGACGACATCGCGCTGATCGGCTACGACGACATCGACTACGCCGCCTCGGCAGCCATCCCGCTGTCCTCGGTGCGCCAGCCCTCACGCGAGATGGGCCGGCGCGCCGCCGAGCTGCTCCTCGCCGAGATCGAGGCCGGCGGCAGCGGTGAGCGCCAGCACATCGTCTTCGCCCCGGAGCTGGTGGCCCGCGCGTCGACCCTCGGCTGACCGCCCCGCGCCTCGCCCCGTACGCGATTTGTGCACCTCCTCAAGGAATCGGCACCCGGATTCCTTGACCAACTGCACAAATCGGGGACGGGAGGGTCGGGGACGGGAGGGTCGGGGACGGGAGGGGGTCAGCCGGCCGCGTCGTACGGGAGGCGGACCGTGAAGCGGGTGCTGCCGGGCTCCGACTCCACCGTCAGGTCACCATGGTGCTTCCTGACCACGATCCGCCAGGAGATGTCGAGCCCCAGTCCCGTCCCTTCGCCGACGGCCTTGGTCGTGAAGAACGGCTCGAAGATCCGCTCCTGGTTCTCCGGCGTGATCCCCGGACCGGTGTCCGCGACCTCCACCTCGCACCAGTCCTCTACGCGACGCGTGGTGAGAGTCAGGGTCCCGTCTCCCGCCATCGCCTGTGCCGCGTTCACGATCAAGTTGGTCCAGACCTGGTTCATCTCCGCCGCGAACATCGGGACGGGCGCGATGCTGCGGTCGTAGTGCTTGACCACGGTGATGCCGCGCAGCTTCATCTGCAGCATCAGCAGGGTCGCGTCGAGCAGCTCGTGGACGTCGGTGCGGACGAACGGGGCGCGGTCGAGCTGGGAGTACTGCTTCGCCGCGTTGACCAGGGTCGACACCCGGTTGGTCGCATCCTCGATCTCGGCGATCAGCTCCTCGGTCTCGAGCGTGTAGCCGAGCCAGCGCATCGCGCCGGCGAGCGCGCTGGGGTCCACCCGGGCCGCCGCGGCGTCGAGCCACGTCTCGTCGATGCCGCCCTGCACGAGCACCGGGGCGATCTCCCAACCGTTCTCGATCCCGTGGTCGTCGAGCCAGTCGGCGAGCCGGTCCTCCAGGTCGGACGCCTCGAGGACACCGAGCACGTCCGCCGATACGGCGTCGGCGCGACGCGCCAGTGCGTCCTCCTGGAGCGCCATCAGCGCGGTGATCGTCTCGCGGTCGTGGGTGCCCTCGGCGATCATCGCGAGCTTGTGGCGCATCGCCGCGACCCGCTCGCGCAGTGTCGCGGTCGCGCGCACGGCCGCGGACGCGGGATTGTTGAGCTCGTGGGTGAGGCCGGCCGACAAGGACCCCAGAGCCAGCAGCCGCTCACGCTGCCCGACCGCCTCCTGGGTGTTGCGCGTCCCGAAGAAGAGGCCCTCGAGGAGGTGCACCGCCATCGGGAACCAGTCGGCCATCAGCTTGGCGAAGTCGGCGGCGTCCAGGACGAAGAACCGCGACGGCTCCAGCACCTTGGTCGAGCCGGTGTACACCTGCGGAGCACGGTCCCCCAGGTACGCCGACCAGGCTCCGGTGTACACGCCGGCCCGGGCGGTCCGGGAGGTCTCGACGTCGTCACCGCCGACCGTGCGATAGAGGGCGATCTCCCCCTCCAGCATCACGTAGAAGCACGTCGCCGGATCGCCCTCGCGGATGAGCCATCCCGGCTTCGCGTGCTCCACCCGGCCGTGCTCGCACAGCCACGCCAGCTGCCAGTCCTCGAGGCGCTCGAACAGGAACATCCGGCGCAGCTCGGCGACGTCGCACGGCAACGGCTCGGGCGTGCTCACAGCTGCTCCAGGTAGCGGTGCACCAGCATCACGGCCATGGCTCCTTCTCCGACGGCGGAGGCGACTCTCTTCGCCGACTCGGCCCGGACGTCGCCGGCGGCGAAGATGCCGGGCACGCTGCTCTCGAGGTGGTACGGCACCCGGTCGAGCGTCCACCCCGGTGGTCGCGCGCCGTCCTGCAGGAGGTCGGGGCCCGTCGGGACGAACCCGTAGCGGTCGCGCACGACCACCCCGTCGAGCCACTCCGTCCGCGGCACGGCGCCGATGAAGACGAACGCCCACCCGCACGGGACCGTGGTCATACGTCCCGTGCTGAGGTCGCGCAGCACCAGGCCCTCGAGGTGCCCGTCTCCGCATCCCGCCGCGACCTCGGTCGACGTCATCACCCGGATCCGGGGGTGCGCCTCGACCTGCTCCACGAGGTACGCCGACATCGACTGCGTCAACGCTGGCCCACGGACGAGGATGGTCACGCTGCGAGCCTCGCGGGCCAGCGCGATCGCGGCCTGGCCGGCGGAGTTCGCCCCGCCGACGACGTACACGTCCTGGCCGGCGCAGGCGGCCACATTGGTCAGCGCCGACCCGTAGTAGAGCCCTCGCCCAGTCATGTCGTCCAACAGGGGGCCGTCGAGCCGCCGGTACGTGACTCCGCCGGCCAGGATGATCGTCTGCGCGTCGAGGGAGCTGCCATCGGGGAAGCGGACGGTGCGTGCCGGCCCGTTGACCTCCAGCCCGACGGCGTCGCGGGTGGTGACGATCTCCGCACCGAACTTGAGCGCCTGACGCCGTGCGCGCTCGGCAAGCTGGGCGCCCGAGACGCCGTCGGGGAAGCCGAGGTAGTTCTCGATCCGCGAGCTCTGCCCCGCCTGCCCTCCGGTGGCGGTGCGCTCGACGAGCACGGTCCTGAGCCCTTCGGACGCCCCGTAGAGCGCCGCGCTGAGACCGGCGGGCCCGCCGCCGACGACGATCAGGTCGTAGAAGTCGGACCGAGGCTGCGTCACCAACCCGACCCGTTCGGCGAGCTCGGCGTCGGTGGGCGCCACCAGCACGTCGCCGCCCGGCGTGACGACGACCGGGAGCTGCGGGTCGTCCAGAGTCGCGGCCGTGAAGAGCGCGTGTGCCTCGGCCGAGTCGGAGGCGAACCACCGGTACGGCACCTGGTTGCGTGCCAGGAACTCGCGCACCTCCGACGAGCGTGCCGACCAGCGGTGCCCGACCAGCTTCGTCTCGCCCACCGGGTGGCGGTCGGTGCGGGACCAGGCGTCGAGCTGGTCGTCGATCACCGGGTAGAGCTTCTCGTCCGGGGGGTCCCAGGGTTTGAGCAGGTAGTAGTCCAGGTCGACGAGGTTGATCGCGTCGATCGCCGCCTCGGTGTCGGCATAGGCGGTGACGAGCACGCGGCGCGCCGCGGGGAACAGGTCGATCGCCTTCTCGAGGAACTCGATGCCCGTCATCTGGGGCATCCGGTGGTCGGCCAGGAGGACCGCCACCTCCTCGCCACGGAGCTTGAGCTCACGCAGCGCCTCGAGAGCCTGCTCCCCGGACTCGGCGCGCACGATCCGGTGGGTGGCGCCGTAACGGCGCCGTAGGTCTCGCGCGATCGAGCGTGACACCGCCGGATCGTCGTCCACGGTGAGGAGGGCGACACGGTGCTCCACGCGCCCGGGGGAGGTCGTTGCCGTCATGTCGGTCCTTCGCGGTGGTGGCCGAGGTCTCCATCGTCGCGCCTCCGCAGCCCGGAGGCCAGGCTGGATCTCGGCCGCGATCAGCCGGCTGCGTCGTCGTCGAGCATCGGGCCCGCCCTCAGCTCGGTGTTGATCTGCTCCGCGTCGAGCACGTTCAGCGCCTCGGACAGCGTCGCCGAGCTGTACGTGCCGAGGGCGCGCGCCCTCAGCAGCGCCTCCCGCTCCGCGGCGACGATGAGGAGCCGCAGCTCGTGGTACTGCGCGACGATCCGGGAGCTGTCCTCGACCGCCTCCTCGTCCTCCGACAGCCGGATGGTGACCAGGCTCCGGGCGTGCTCCATGACGTCCTCGTCGTACGGCGAGCCGTCGGGCCGACGCAGGTCCGGTGACGCGAGGCGGTCGTCGGCCGCCTTCGCCAGCTCGCCGAAGAGTGCCCGTCGCTCGGACCCGTCGTCGGAGGCCTGGCCGGCGAGCCCCAACGCCCGGACGACCCAGGGCAGGGTCCCTCCCTGGACGAGGAGGCTGCCGACGGCGACGACGAACGCGATCAGGATGAGCGACGAACGCTCGGGCGTCTCCTGCGGCAATGACTGTGCCGCGGCGAGGGTGACGACGCCACGCAGACCCGCCCAGACGAGCACGACGCCCTCTCGCCAGCCGAGGGGCTCGGCCATGATGTAGTTCACGTCGGCCAGCGACCGGCGGATCCGTCTGCGCAGGACCTGCTGCCGGCCCGGGAGCTCGCCCGAGTCGAGCCGGTCCTGGATCCCCTCGATGTGCTTGCGGACCCGCGGCGCGGCGCGGCGGCGGCGGCGCGCCGAGAGCAGGAGCGGGAGGACGTACGCCGCGCGGATCACGAGCACGATCGCGCCCGCACTGACACCGACGAGCAGGGCGTTCAGAGCGCTGTTGTGAGCCTCCCGGACGTCCTCCAGCACCCCGTAGAGCTCGAGGCCGATGAGCAGGAAGACCGATCCCTCGAGCAGCAGCTCGATCGTCCGCCAGTTCGAGGCCTCGTACAGCCGGTCCTGCGGCCGCAGATACTTCGGCGCCCCCTGTCCGGTGACCAGGCCGGCGGTGACGGCAGCGACGAGGCCTGAGGCGCCGAGCTGCTCCGCGGGAACGTAGGCGACGAACGGGACGACGAACGAGATGGCGGTGTTGAGCGGGGCCTCGGTGATCCTCGCGCGGACCCGGAGGTTGGCGCCGCCGACGAGCAGACCGATGACGACGGCCGCGATGACCGCCCATACGAAGTCGCCGGCCACACCCCACAGCGACACCGACGCCGCCGTCGCCGCGATCGCCGAGCGGAGCAGCACGAGGGCGGAGGCGTCGTTGAGGAGACTCTCGCCCTCCAGCACGGTGACGACCCGCGGCGACACCCCAAGCCTGCGCACGATCGAGGTCGCGACCGCGTCCGTCGGGCTCACGATCGCCCCGAGCGCGATGCCCGTCGAGAGCTCGATGCCAGGGATCACCGCACGGAAGTACAGCCCCAGCAGGAGAGCACTGAGGATGACGAGGAGGACGGAGAGTCCGCTGATCGCGGTGAAGTCCCGACGGAAGTCCATCGCGGGCATCGACACGGCAGTGGAGTACAGCAGCGGCGGCAGCACCCCTGCGAGGACCAGCTCCGGCTCGATCTCGATCGCGGGCACAGCCGGGAGCAGGCTGATCGTGACGCCGATCAGCACGAGGAGCAGCGGCGCCGCGACACCGACCCGGGGTGAGAGCACCGTGACCGCGACGATGCACACGATCCCGGCGATGCCGACGAGAAGGAAGTCCACGCGCACCCCTTTCGGCCAGGTCAGCCCATTCTCTCCTGCGATCGCGAACTCGCCCGACCGCGCGCTCAGCCGACCCCCGCCACCACCGGGAACGCCGACGCCACCCGCGACCGAGAGGACGGCGGCGACGAGGTTCGGCCGGTCGGTGGCGATCACGAGATAACTCACCGCGGCGACCACCGCGCCGTACGCCGTCAGGGCCACCCAGCTTCGCATCTCCCGCCGACCGTCGTGGCCGTGGTCG
>NZ_JARBCJ010000045.1:0-19332 GCF_028803055.1 Mumia sp. | reverse complement strand
GGGGGTCCCGGCGAAGACGAGTCTCACAGGACCAGCGTAGGGGGCGCCTCCTGCCGAAATCCGGTCGCTCCGCGCCACCGGCGTGATGGGGTGGAGATATGACTCAGCAGCCGCACCCCGTCGTCCATCCCCCGAAGCCCCGACAAGGCGACCGTGTCGCGGTGCTCTCCCCCTCCTTCGCGGCCCCCGCGCACTTCCCCGCCGTCCACGAGCAGGCGATGGTCCGGTTGCGCGAGGTGACCGGTCTGGAGCCGGTCGAGTACGCCACGACACGGGCCGACTCCTCCGCAGAGGCACGGGCGAGCGACATCAACGCCGCATTCGCCGATCCCGACATCCGCGCGATCCTCGCCACGGTCGGCGGCGACGATCAGATCACGGTCGTCCGCCACCTCGACCCCGCCCTCGCCCGCGCCGACCCCAAGCCCTTCCTCGGCTACAGCGACAACACCAATCTCCTCAACTGGCTCTGGGTGAACGGCGTCGCCGGCTTCTACGGCGGATCGACGCAGGTCCACCTCGGGGCGGGACCCGGCGTGGACGCGATCCACGCGGCCTCGTTGCGCGCGGCGTTGCTGTCCGGCGGCACCCTCGAGCTCAGCGAACCCGGGGAGTCCGAGGACACCGGGAGGCCGTGGGACGACCCGACCGCGCTGACCGCGTACGGCGAGCGCGAGGCCACGGAGCCGTGGACCTGGCACGGCCCGGCACGCTCGGTCACGGGCCGCACCTGGGGCGGGTGCCTGGAGGTCCTCGAGTGGATCCTCACCGCCGACAGATTCCCTTTCCCGCCGAGAGTGCTCGACGGGGGTGTGCTGCTCGTGGAGACCTCCGAGGAGCTGCCCTCGGCACAGACGGTGGGTCGCATCCTCCGGTCGATCGGTGAGCGCGGGCTCCTCTCGGCCGTCGACGCGGTCGTCGTCGCGCGCCCACCGACGTCCGACCTGGAGCACCGACCCCCGACCGACGAGCGTCGACGCCTCCGCGACGCCCAGCGAGACGTGGTCACAGCGACCGTCGCGACCTACAACCCGGAGGCGGTCGTCGTCGTCGGCATCCCCTTCGGACACACGCGTCCCCAGTGGATCGTGCCCTACGGCGGCACGATGACCGTCGATGGCGAGCGGCAACGGGTGGTGGCCGACTACTCCTGACAGCGCCTGGTCACCGGGGTCCGCCTCGACGGGCCGCAGCCTGTCAGCCGAGAGCCTGGGGATCGATCGCGATGCGGTACGGGCGAGCCTTGTGCACCGCCCGCTCAGACTGCGCCACCTGCAACCGGCGCGCGAGGGCAGCACCCTCCGTACGGGGCACTGCCACGATCAGCCGACCCCACGGGTGGTCCTCGTCCTCCCCTGCCGGCCGGAGCTCCACGGGCCCGAGGACCTGAGCGGGCTCCGGCCACGGTCCACCCGCGAGCTCGCGGAGGGCGGGCAGCTCGCCCTCGACGGCTGCGAGCCGGGCCGCGGGCGGGAGCCGGGTCTCGATCCGGGCGACCAGCTCTCGCTCGGCGTGGCCGACGGGATCGGCCCGCACCAACGCCTGGAGCACGGGCAGCCCGGGATCTCCGACGGCGACGACCTGGCCGCCGTCGGTCGACGACCGCACCAGCGCGGAGGCGTTGAGCCAGCGGCGCAGCGACTCCTCGTGCGTCCGCAGGTCGGGTCGGGAGAGGGAGGCGGCGGTGTCGAGGAGCAGCGCGGCAGCGTATCCGCGCTCGGCGCGCGGCTCCGCCCCCGGCGTCGCGACGACGATCGCCGGCTCGTCGGGCACCTCGCGCAGCACCGCGTCACCGGCGGAGCTGCGGACCCGCACGCCGGGGAAGGCGCGCCCGAGCTCTTCTGCGGTACGCCGCTCCCCCGACACCGGTGCCCGCAGCCGCCGCCCCCCGCAGGTGGGGCACGACCAGTCGGCGGCCGCCTCGCCGCACCACCGGCAGCGGGGGGCGTCCCCGGGCCGGTCCTGGCCGAGGGGTCCGCTGCAGCGCCCGCACCGGGCCGGTGTCCGGCAGTCCTGGCACGCGAGTGCGGCCCGATAGCCGACGCGCGGCACCTGGACGAGCACCGGGCCGACGGCGAGCCCCGACCGGACCGCGGCGAACGCCGCGCCGGGGATCCGTGCGGCCTGGAGCGCCCCCGCCCCCGCGTCGACGGTGATCCGCGCCCAGTGCGCACGCCGCTCGCGCATCGGGGCTGTGAGAGAGCGGCACCACCCGGAGGCGACGAGCTGCTGGGCCTCGGCCGTGCGTGCATAGCCTCCGACGAGCACTCCGCACCCGGTGTCCCACGCCCGCGTCAGCAGGACCTCACGGGCGTGCGGGTACGGCGCCCGTGGCTCGGCGAGCAGGTCGTCGCCGTCGTCCCAGACGGCGACGAGCCCCAGGTCGTGCACGGGTGCGAAAGCGGCCGCACGGGTGCCGACCACCGCGCGGACCTGACCTCGGGCGAGGGCGAGGAACGCCGCGTAGCGTGCCGACGGACCGAGGTCGGCGGTGAGGACCAGATGGCGGCCCGGTCCGAGGACCTCGGTGAAGACGGCATCGGCGCGCACCACGTCGGAGACGTCGGGGAGACAGACCACCGCCCCGCGTCCCGAGCGCAAGACGGCGTCGACGGCCTGGGCGAGCGCGCGCTCGGGCGGATCGGACGGCACAGCGTTCCACACGGCGCGGGGGCCGGAGCCGTCGGCAAGGGCGTGGACGAAGTCGGAGCCGCCCTCGTACACCGCCCAGGCGTCGTCCTGGGCAGGACCGAGCGGCTCGATCGCGACCTCCCGCGGGGCCCTCTTCTCGGTGCGGGCATGACGGGGCGGGACGGCCAGGCGGACGACGTCGGCGAAGACACCGGCGTAGCGGTCGGCGACCTCGCGGCACAGGCGGACGACGTCGGGACGCAGCACCACCTCCGGCGAGAGGACACGACCGAGTCGGCCCAGACGGCCGACGTGCTCGGTCGTGGCCGCTCGCTCGAGGACGAAGCCGCCCACCTGCTTGCCGGCGAAGCGGACGGTGACTCGACAGCCAGGCACCGCGTCGTCGGCCAGGTCGGCCGGCACCAGGTAGTCGAACGGGCGGTCGAGGTGGGCGAGACTGACGTCTGCCGCCACGCGCGCGATCGGGAGGTGCTCGGCGGCACCGGCGAACCGTGGGTCGGCCGCGCGCGGCCCCGGCGGAGGGGTCTCCTCCACCAGGGCCGGCTGAGCGTCGCGCGTCTCGGTCACCAGGTAGTTCTACCAAGGGGTCCGGACGTGGGCGTGTGCCGCAGTCAGACTCCGGCGGCCGCGCGCAGGGCGTCGGCCCGGCCGGTCCCCTCCCAGGTGAACTCGGGGAGCTCGCGTCCGAAGTGACCGTAGGCCGCGGTCTTGGCGTAGATCGGGCGCAGGAGGTCGAGGTCGCGCACGATCGCGGCGGGACGCAGGTCGAAGACTTCATCGACGGCGGAGACGATGCGCTCCAGCCGCACCTTCTCGGTGCCGAACGTCTCGATGTAGAACCCGACCGGGTGCGCCTTGCCGATCGCGTAGGCGACCTGGCACTCGACCCGGCTGGCGAGTCCGGCCGCCACGATGTTCTTGGCGACCCACCGCATCGCGTACGCGGCGGAGCGGTCGACCTTGCTCGGGTCCTTGCCGGAGAAGGCGCCGCCACCGTGGCGAGCCATGCCTCCGTAGGTGTCGATGATGATCTTGCGGCCGGTCAGGCCGGCGTCGCCCATGGGGCCGCCGATCTCGAAGCGACCGGTCGGGTTGACCAGCAGCCGGTAGTCGGCGTGGTCGATGTCGAACGTGTCCAGGACCGCGTCGACGACGTGCTTCTTGACGTCGGGGGTGAGCATCGCCTCGAGGTCGATGTCGGCGGCGTGCTGGGTCGAGACCACGACCGTGTCGACCCGGACAGGCCGGTGGTCGTCGTCGTACTCGATGGTGACCTGGGTCTTGCCGTCGGGACGCAGGTAGGGAACCGTGCCGTCCTTGCGTACGGCGGTCAGCCGCTCCGCGAGCCGGTGCGCGATCGTGATCGGCAGCGGCATGAGCTCGGGGGTCTCGTCGGTGGCGTAGCCGAACATCAGCCCCTGATCACCGGCACCCTGCAGGTCGAGCGGGTCGGCCGAGCCCTCGGCCCGCTCCTCGTAGGCCTGGTCCACGCCCTGGGCGATGTCGGGCGACTGCTGGCCGATCGTCACGGTCACACCGCAGGATGCGCCGTCGAAGCCCTTGGTCGACGAGTCGTAGCCGATCTCGAGGACGCGGTCGCGCGCGATCCGGGCGATGTCGGCGTACGCGCGGGTGGTCACCTCTCCACCGACGAGAACGAGTCCGGTCGTCACGAACGTCTCACAGGCGACGCGCGCCTGGGGGTCCTGCGCGAGGAGTGCGTCGAGCACGCTGTCGCTGATCTGGTCGGCGATCTTGTCCGGGTGACCCTCGGTCACGGACTCAGAGGTGAACAGGCGGCTCACAGGGTGTCCTTTCGGCTGCCGTTGGACGAGTCGACCCAGCCTATACCGCGGGTCGGCGAACGATCAGCCGTTGTCCAGGCGCTGGGCGACCGTGTCCCAGATCGAGTGGGCGACCGCGACCTTGGGGCCGTACGGGACCTCGGCGACGCTGCCGTCGCGGCCGAGGACGACGACCTCGTTGTCGGCACGGTCGAACGCCTTGCCTCCGCTCACGTCGTTGAGCACCAGGAAGTCGCAGCCCTTGCGTGCCAGCTTGGCCCGAGCGTGGTCGAGGACGCCCGCGCTGTCGTCCCCGGTCTCGGCGGCGAAGCCGACGATCAGCGGCGCGGCGGCGCCCGAGCGACGCTCGACGAGATCGCGGAGGATGTCGGGGTTCTGGACGAGCGTGACCTGCGGGACCGACCCGGCGTCGTCCTTCTTGATCTTGGTCGCGGCCACTGCGGCGGGACGGAAGTCGGCGGGCGCCGCGGCCATCACCACCACGTCGGCAGCCCCAGCCCGCTCCAGCATCGCGTCGTGGAGCTCGGCGGTCGTCTCGACCCGGACGACGTCGACACCGGCCGGCACGGGGACCGACACGTTCGCGGCGACCAGCGTGACCTTCGCTCCTCGGGACACGGCGGCCTGGGCGATCGCGATGCCCTGGCGCCCGGAGGACCGGTTGCCGAGGTAGCGGACGGGGTCGAGGTATTCGCGGGTGCCTCCGGCACTGATCAGGACGCGCACGTCACCGAGGTCGTTCGTCCGCGCCTCGTCGCGCGCAAGGACGGCCAGTGCGGCCTGGACGACCTCGCCCGGGTCGGGGAGACGCCCTTTGCCGGTGTCCTTGCCGGTCAGTCGACCCACGGCGGGCTCGAGAACGATCACGCCGCGCGACCGCAGCGTGGCCACGTTGGCCTGGGTCGCCGCGTGCTCCCACATCTCTGTGTGCATCGCCGGTGCCATCACGATCGGGCACCGGGCGGTGAGCAAGGTGTTGGTCAGCAGGTCGTCGGCCAACCCGTGCGCGGCCTTGGCCAGCAGGTCGGCGGTCGCCGGTGCCACGACGACGAGGTCGGCGGACTGACCGATCGAGACGTGCGGGACCTCCGGCACGGACGTGAAAACGTCCGTGCTGACCGGCTGTCCCGACAGCGCCTCCCAGGTCGGGGCACCGACGAACTTCAGGGCCGCGGCCGTCGGCACCACGCGCACGCGGTGGCCGGACTCGCTGAACCTGCGCAGGATCTCCGCGCCCTTGTAGGCGGCGATGCCGCCGCCTACACCCAGGACGACGTTGCTCATGGGCTTCGACGCCGTCAGCAGGTCAGGCCTGCTTGGCGCCCTGCTCCTCGGCGTCGGGAGTCTCGGGCTCGGTCTTGAGCAGGCCACCGTCGATCTCGCGCAGCGCGATCGAGAGCGGCTTCTCCTGGACGTGGGTGTCGAGGAGCGGACCGACGTACTCGAGCAGGCCCTCGCCGAGCTGCGCGTAGTACGCGTTGATCTGGCGGGCGCGCTTGGCGCTCACCAGGACGAGCTCGTACTTCGAGCCCACCTTGCTGAGCAGGTCGTCGATGGGCGGGTAGGTGATGCCTTCAGGGGCAGCCTGGGTGCCGGACACGTGGTGGCCTCACAAGGGATTCGTGGGTGTTCCCCGGACGACGTCCGGGGGATTCTGGACCAATGCTACCAACTCGGCACAGGCGCGGCGGACGTCGGCGTTGACGATCGTCACGTCGAACTCCTTCTCCGCGGCGAGCTCCACCCTGGCGGTGGCCAGCCGACGCTCGCGCTCGGCCTCGTCCTCGGTCCCTCGTCCGACGAGGCGGCTGACCAGCTCCTCCCACGACGGCGGCGCGAGGAAGACGAACAACGCCTCGGGCATCGCCTCGCGCACCTGGCGCGCACCCTGGAGGTCGATCTCCAGCAGGGCGGGCGTGCCGGCGGCGAGGTGCTCGTCGACGGGGATCCGGGGTGTCCCGTAGCGGTGGTTGCCATGGACGACCGCCCACTCGAGCATCTGCCCGTCGTCGACCAGCCGGTCGAACTCGGCCGGGGTCACGAAGTGGTAGTGGACCCCGTCGACCTCTCCGGGCCGTGGAGGTCGCGTCGTGGCCGACACCGAGATCCAGATGTCAGGATGCTCGGCGCGCACGCACGCCGCCACCGTGCCCTTGCCGACAGCGGTCGGTCCTGCCAGCACGACGAGCCGGGCAGCGCCCGAGGCGGGGGGCACGGACTCAGCCACGGTTGGCGAACTCGTGCTCCAGAGCCGCGATCTGCTTGACGCCCAGTCCGCGCACGCGCCGCGAGTCGGCGATACCGATCCGCTCCATCATCTGGCGAGCACGCACCTTGCCCAGGCCGGGCATCGACTGCAGCAGGTCGTAGACCTTCATCTTGCCGACGACGTCGTTGGTCTGGCCGTCCTCCAGCACCTCCGAGAGCGAGGCACCCGAGTGCTTGAGGCGATTCTTGATCTCGGCGCGCTCACGGCGCGCGGCCGCCGCCTTCTCGAGCGCGGCCTGGCGCTGCTCAGGCGTGAGCGAAGGAAGGGCCAACGTGGGTCACCTCGTGGGTCGGGTCGATTCAGTGAACTTAGCCAGGGTTTCCGCAGGGCGGCAACACGAAGTCGCCCACCGCGTCGCGGGTCGGCGACAGCCTAGTAGGCCGCGCTGGTCACGACGCGGAGAGGTCGACCCGGCACACGCGCTTCACCTGCGCCTCGACCGCCGCACGGGTCTTCGGGACGCGGCTCTGACGCTGCACGGCCTTCCGGACGGCGACCCGTTGCTGCGCCGAGAGCTCGGCGGTGACGGAGGCGTCGGCAAGGTCCTCCATGCGCAAACCCGCTCGTGCGATGCCTCGCTGAAGGTCGACCAGGCTCTTGTGGAGCACGCCCCAGCGAGGCGCGACACGCCGTGGCGATGCATCGCGGACCGCAGCGACCGCCGCCACGGTCTCGCTCAGCGCGTCGTCGGTGGGGTAACCGTCACGACCGATGCCGGTGAGACGGTCGCGATGGGCGACCACGACGTCGCAGTACGGCGAGGTGACAGGGCGCGGCGTCGGCGACGCCGTCGCGGACGGGGTCGCCGACGCCGTGGCCGGAGCGTCTCCGCTCGCCGAGGCCTCGTCACCGGCCGCGGCGGCAGGCATGTCCTGGTCGCGGTCCTCGCCGCCGCTGCACCCGGCGAGACCGACGACGAGAAGGACAGCGACGACGGTGGGAAGCGTGCGACGGGACATGCGGGGGGCCCTCCTCAACGACACCGGACACGAGGTGACACCAGAGGTGCACCCCGAGGTCCCAGCACCTTAGCCCGCGATCGGGGTCCCCGAGAAGGGACCCGAGCTAGCTGGTGCTCTCGTTCAGGTCGATGTCGCAGTCGGCCTTGACCTGCTTCTCGAGGTCCTTGCCGGCCTTCTCCAGCTTGGCGGAGTCGACGTCGGCGACATCGCCCTTCTGCACGGCCTCGTACGAGGTGATCAGGATGTCCCAGTTCTCCTTGGTCTTGCCCGAGGCCTCGTCGCGAACCTTCTTGAGGCTGTCTACCGCGGCCTTGATGTCGCCCTGTCCCGTGACGCCGTTGATCGACTTCGCGGCGGACCGTACGGAGTCGCAGTAGGCCTCGTTGGTGTCCTTGTCGTCGCCACCGCATCCGGCCAGGGTGGCGACGGCCAGCGTGGCGCTCGCGATGGCGACGGTGAGACGGCGCATGGAAGCTCCTTGTCGTGCGGCCGCTCGGCGACCTGGTGGGGCGTACGTATCCGCGATCGCGGGGTACGAGCGCAGCGACCGGGAGAGGGGACGTCGCCGCACGGCGAGTGCCACCTTAGCCGCCGTCGAAGTCCTGGGCGAGGGCCCTGGTCAACCGAGCTGGTCGCGCACCGCGCGTGCCGCACCCCGCAGGGCGGACACGTCGGGACCCGCGGCGAGGATGCCGCGGGAGCTGGCGGGCAGCACGTGCTCCCACACGTGCCCGAAGAGCCGTCGCAGGTCGGCGACGGTCCCGCCCTGCGCTCCGAAGCCCGGGATCAGGAGAGGACCGCCGATCGCCACGTCCTCGGTCAGGTCACCCACTGTGGCGCCCACGACGGCACCGTACGAGCCCTGCGGCTGCGCCCCGGCGTTGCGGTCTCGGAGGTGGCCCAGCATCCGTCCGGCGACGGTCTGCTCCCCCACACGGGCGTGCTGCACCTCGGGCCCCTCCGGGTTGGAGGTCAGTGCCAGGACGAACACCCCTCCCCCGTGCCGCTCGGCTGCGCTGAGGAACGGCTCGAGGGACCCGAAGCCGAGGTACGGCGACACCGTGACCGCGTCGACACGCATCGGCGAGGCCGGATCGAGGTACGCGTCGGCGTACGCAGCAGCCGTCGAGCCGATGTCTCCGCGCTTGACGTCGAGCAGGACGAGGAGCCCTGCCTCGCGCGCGGTCTGGATCGTCTGCTCGAGGACCGCGACACCAGCAGCGCCATGCCGCTCGAAGAACGCCGACTGCGGCTTGACGACAGCCACCTCGCCGGACATCGCCTCGACGACGGTCGACGCGAACCGCTCGAGTCCAGCGACATCGTCGGAGAGCCCCCAGTCCGCGAGCAGCGACGCGTGCGGGTCGATGCCGACGCACAGTGGGCCGTACTCCCCCACCGCCTCGCTCAGCCGTGCGCCGAACGACCTCGTCGCGTGCGCTGTCTCAGCCATGCGCGGCTCCTCTGACCTCGTCGAGCGATCGGATCCCCCGCCGCGCGAGCTCGTCGCGCAGCTCGCGCACGATGCGGGCAGGGGCGCTGGGGTCGTTGAAGATGACGGTCCCGACCTGCACGGCGAGCGCCCCGGCGAGCACGAACTCGAGCGCGTCGAACCCCGTGCGGATGCCGCCGACGCCGATGATCGGCAGGTCGGGCAGCGCCTTTCGGATCTGCCAGACCGCGCGGACCGCGACCGGACGGACCGCCGGACCGCTCAGGCCACCGGTGACACCGCCGAGCCGAGGGCGCAGCGTGTCGGGGTCCATCGAGAGACCGAGCAGGGTGTTGATCACGGTGACGCCGTCGGCTCCGGCGTCGGAGACGGCTCCCGCGATCGCGGCGATGTCGGTGACGTCGGGCGTCAGCTTGGCGAACACCGGGATGTCGGCGGGGATGTGCGGGCGGACCTCCTCGACCACCCGGTACGAGGAGTCAGGGTCGCAGGCGAAGACGAGTCCGCGGTTCTCGACGTTGGGGCAGGAGATGTTGACCTCGATGGCCGCGACGCCGGGGGCCTGGCCGACCCGCCGGGCCAGCTCGACGTAGTCGTCCGGCTTGTCCCCCGCGATCGAGACGATCGCTCGAGCGCCCCGCTGGACCAGCCAGGGGAGGTCGCGGGCCAGGAACGCGTCGATCCCGGGTCCCTGGAGGCCGATCGAGTTGAGCATCCCTGACGGCGTCTCGACCATCCGCGGCGTCGGGCGACCCGACCGCGGGTTGAGCATGATCGATTTGGTGACGACCGCACCCAGCGCCGCGACGTCGAAGAACTGGTCGAGCTCACGACCGGCGGCGGCGCAGCCCGAGGCGGTCATCACCGGGTTCGGAAGCGTCACACCGCACAGGTCGACCGAGAGGTCGACCTCCTCGGGCGCGATGGCAGCCGTCGTCGTCATCGCGGACCTCCCAGCGTCCCCGGCGGGATGGTCCCGACGGCGTCCCACAGGACCCGGTCGCCCCGGAAGACGGGGCCTTCGACGCAGCTGCGGACCATACGGACGATGCCGTCCTCTCCCTCGACGGGCAGCACGCAGGTCATGCAGACCCCGATGCCGCACGCCATCGACTCCTCGACGGCGCACTGGCTCCAGGCGCCGTTGTCCTCGGCGACCTCGGACACCGCTCGCAGCATCCCCATCGGGCCGCAGGCATAGACCACCGCCGCGTCGGTGTCGTCGACGAGGGTGGCGAGGACGTCGGTCACCCGGCCTCGGGTGCCGGTCGACCCGTCCTCGGTAGTCACGTGCACGCTGCTCGCGACCTTGTTGGCCTCCAGCAGCCCGAAGAGGCGCGGGGTCGTGGCGGCACCGAGCACGAGGTGCGCCGCGCAGCCGCGCTCGCGCAGCGTGGTCGCGAGCGAGAACATCGGTGCGGAGCCGTACCCGCCGCCGACGAGCACGCAGGAGACCGGCTCCTTCGGCAGCGCGAACGGTCGGCCGACCGGCCCGACGACGTCGATCGGGTCGCCCGGTGCGAGATCGGCCATCCAGCGGGTGCCCTTGCCGTGCTCGGCGAAGACGATCTCGACGGTCTCGCCGTGGCGTCCGGTCGCCGACGTGCGATAGATCGAGAACGCCCGCCGCAGGAGCATCGCACTGTCGGCTCCTCCGACGGCCAGCGCGACGAAGTGACCGGGGCGCGTGTGCGCCGCGATGCCCTCGGCGGCGATGACGAGGTGGTGGTAGTCGCCGACCAGGGTGCGCGACACCACCGTCCCCTGGGCCTGCGTCGCGCTCACGAGTCGTCCCGCGCGGGAGTCGACCGCGGGCGTACGGCCTCGGCCCACGACTGCAGCGAACGCACTCCGACGCCGCCCTCGCGAGCCGCCTCGATGCCCTGCACCGCGGCGGCGAGACCCTGCACCGTCGTGATGCACGGCACGCCGGCAGCGATCGCCGCCGTACGGATCTCGTAGCCGTCGACGCGCGGGCTGCCTCCCGAGGTCGTCCCGTGCGGGGTGTTGACGACGAGACCGACCTCTCCGGAGGTGATCAGATCCACCAACCGTCGGCCGTCGTTCGTGGCCGAGGACTCGCTGAGCTTGCGGACCACGGTCGCGGTGACGCCGTTGCGGCGCAGCACCTCGGCCGTGCCGGACGTGGCCACGATCTCGAAGCCGAGGTCGGCCAGCCGCTTGATCGGGAAGATCATGTGGCGCTTGTCGCGGTTGGCGACCGAGACGAAGACCTTGCCCGAGGTCGGCAGCCCTTCCTGGGCTCCGGCCTGAGCCTTGGCGAACGCGGTGCCGAAGAGCGCGTCGATCCCCATCACCTCGCCGGTCGAGCGCATCTCGGGGCCGAGCAGGGTGTCGACGGACATGCCCTCGAGGGTGCGGAACCGGTTGAAGGGCATCACCGCCTCCTTGACCGCGACCGGGGCGTCCGGGCCGACGTCGGCCCCGTCTCCCTCGGCCGGCAGGACGCCGGCGGCACGCAGGTCGGCGATCGACTCCCCCAGCATCAGTCGAGCGGCTGCCTTCGCCAACGGGACGCCGGTCGCCTTCGAGACGAACGGGACGGTCCGCGAGGCGCGCGGGTTCGCCTCGAGGACGTAGAGCACGTCCGAGCTCAGGGCGAACTGGATGTTGATGAGTCCGCGGACCCCGACGCCCTCGGCGATGGCCCGGGTCGACACCCGGATCTTGGCGAGGTCCTCGGCGCCGAGCGTGATCGGCGGGAGCGCGCACGAGGAGTCGCCCGAGTGGATCCCGGCCTCCTCGATGTGCTCCATGACGCCGCCGAGGAAGAGGTCGGTCCCGTCGAAGAGCGCGTCCACGTCGATCTCGACGGCGTCGTCGAGGAACCGGTCGACCAGGACGGGGTGCTCGGGCGAGATCTCGGTCGACCGCGCGATGTAGTCGGCGAGCGTCGGCTCGTCGTACACGATCTCCATGCCGCGCCCGCCCAGGACGTAGGACGGCCGGACCAGCACCGGGTAGCCGATCTCGTCGGCGACCTTCTTGGCCCCGGGGAACGAGGTCGCCGTGCCGTGCTTGGGTGCGGGGAGGTTCGCGTCGGCCAGCACCCGCCCGAACGCCCCGCGGTGCTCGGCCAGGTCGATGGCCGCCGGCGACGTCCCGACGATCGGGACGCCCTCGCGCTCCAACGCCGCAGCGAGCCCGAGCGGGGTCTGGCCCCCCAGCTGCACGATGACGCCGACGACCGGGCCGGCCTGGCGCTCGGCGTGGATGACCTCGAGCACGTCCTCGAGCGACAGCGGCTCGAAGTAGAGCCGGTCGGAGGTGTCGTAGTCGGTCGAGACGGTCTCCGGGTTGCAGTTGACCATCACGGTCTCGTAGCCGATCTCCGACAGCGCGAGCGCCGCATGGACGCACGAGTAGTCGAACTCGATCCCCTGCCCGATGCGGTTGGGTCCGGAGCCGAGGATCAGCACCGCCGGACGCTCGCGCGGCTCCACCTCGGTCTCCTCGTCGTACGACGAGTAGTGGTAGGGCGTCCGGGCGGCGAACTCGGCGGCGCAGGTGTCGACCGTCTTGTAGACGGGGCGGATCCCCAGCGCGTGCCGCACGCCCCGCACGACGTCGGCACTCATGCCGCGGATCTTGCCGATCTGGTCGTCCGAGAACCCGTGCCGCTTGGCCTTGCGCAGCAGACCGGGCGTGAGCTCGTCGGCGGCCGTCACCTCGGCGGCGACCTCGTTGATGAGCGCGAGCTGGTCGAGGAACCAGGGGTCGATCCTGGTCGCCTCGAAGAGCTCGTCGGGCGTCGCGCCGGCACGGATCGCGTCCATCACCTTCTTGAGCCGGCCGTCGTGAGGGACGGCGATCTCGGCGAGCAGCGCGTCCTTGTCCAGGTCGACCCACTCGCGGCGCCAGTCGAAGGCGGCGTTGGGCCGCTCCAGCGAGCGCAGGGCCTTCTGGAGCGCCTCGGTGAAGCTGCGGCCGATCGCCATCGCCTCACCGACCGACTTCATGTGGGTCGTCAGGCGCTCGTCGGCGGACGGGAACTTCTCGAACGCAAATCGCGGCACCTTGACGACCACGTAGTCGAGCGTCGGCTCGAAGCTCGCCGGCGTCTCCCGCGTGATGTCGTTGGGGATCTCGTCGAGCGTGTAGCCGATCGCGAGCTTGGCGGCGATCTTGGCGATGGGGAAGCCGGTCGCCTTCGACGCGAGGGCGCTCGAGCGGGAGACCCGCGGGTTCATCTCGATGACGACGATGCGTCCGTCTGCGGGGTTCACCGCGAACTGGATGTTGCACCCGCCGGTGTCGACGCCGACCTCGCGGATCACGCCGATCGCGATGTCGCGCAGCCGCTGGAACTCGCGGTCGGTCAGTGTCATCGCCGGCGCGACCGTGATCGAGTCGCCGGTGTGGACGCCCATCGGGTCGAGGTTCTCGATCGAGCACACGATGACGACGTTGTCGGCCCTGTCGCGCATCACCTCCAGCTCGTACTCCTTCCAGCCGAGGATCGACTCCTCCAGGAGGACCTCGGTGGTCGGGCTCGCGGCGAGGCCCGCACCGGCGATGCGGTGGAGATCCTCCTCGTCGTGGGCGATGCCCGAGCCGACACCACCCATCGTGTACGACGGCCGGACGACGACGGGATAGCCGAGGGTCGCGACGGCCTCCAGGCACTCGTCCATCGTGTGGCAGATGAGCGAGCGGGCGACCTCTGCGGCCCAGGCCTCCGGCAGTCCCTCGACGATCGCCTTGAACAACTCGCGGTTCTCGCCCTTCTCGATCGCCTCCACCGAGGCCCCGATCAGCTCGACGCCGTACTTCTCGAGCACACCGGCGGCGTCCAGCGCCATCGCGGTGTTGAGCGCGGTCTGGCCACCGAGGGTCGCGAGCAATGCGTCGGGCCGCTCCTGGGCGATCACCCGCTCGACGAACTCCGGGGTGATGGGCTCGACGTAGGTGGCGTCGGCGAACTCGGGGTCGGTCATGATCGTCGCCGGGTTGGAGTTGACCAGCACGACCCGCAGGCCCTCGCTGCGCAGCACCCGGCACGCCTGCGTGCCGGAGTAGTCGAACTCGCAGGCCTGCCCGATCACGATCGGGCCGGACCCGATGACCAGGACGGAGGAGATGTCGTCACGGCGGGGCATTCAGCGCACCGTCCCTTCTGTGCTGCGGGTCCGGCGCGCCGTCATCAGCTCGGTGAACCGGTCGAACAGGTGCTCGGCGTCGTGCGGGCCGGCGGCGGCCTCGGGGTGGTACTGGACGCTGAACGCGACCAGGTCGCCGTCGTCGTCGCGGACCTCGAGGCCTTCGACGACGTCGTCGTTGAGGCACACGTGGCTCACGGCGGCGTCGCCGAAGGGCGTCGCCACGGTGTCGCCCAGGTCGGTCGGCCACGCGACCGCGAACCCGTGGTTGTGCGCGGTGATCTCGACCCTGCCGGTGGTGCGGTCCATCACCGGCTGGTTGATGCCCCGGTGCCCGTAGGTGAGCTTGAACGTCTCCAGCCCGAGTGCTCGGCCCAGCATCTGGTTGCCGAAGCAGATCCCGAAGAACGGCGTGCGCTCGCGCAGCACGTCCTGGAGCAGCGACACGGCGTCGGTGGTCGCGGCGGGGTCGCCCGGCCCGTTGGAGAAGAAGACGCCGTCGGCTCCGGTGGCACGGACCTGCTCCAGCGTTGCGTCGGCCGGCAGGACGTGCACCTCGATCCCGCGCTCGGCCATCCGGTGCGGCGTCATCGCCTTGATGCCGAGGTCGACCGCGGCGACCGTCAGCCGCTTCTCGCCGACCGCGGGCACGACGTACGGCTCCGACGTCGTCACCTCGCCGGCGAGATCGGCGCCGGCCATCGACGGGGACTCCCGCACCACGGCGAGCAGCGCGTCGGCGTCCTCGGAGACCGAGCTGATCCCGACCCGCATGGCGCCCCGCTCGCGGAGGTGACGGGTCAAGGCTCGGGTGTCGACACCGCTGATGCCGACGATCCCCTGCTCGACGAGGTCGTCCTCGAGGGTCGCGGTGGCGCGCCAGCTGCTCGAGACCCGCGCGGGCTCGCGGACGACGTAGCCCGCGACCCAGATCCGGTCCGACTCGGCGTCCTCGGTGTTGACCCCGGTGTTGCCGATGTGCGGCGCCGTCATCACGACGACTTGGCGCCGGTAGGAGGGGTCGGTCAGCGTCTCCTGGTAGCCGGTCATCCCGGTGGAGAACACCGCCTCTCCCACGGTCTGGCCGAGCGCACCGTACGACTCCCCGCGGAAGACGCGGCCGTCCTCGAGCACCAGGATCGCCGGCGTGCGGGTGGCACGGGTGGTGGCGGCGGCGTTCATGCGGCCACCTCCTCGACCACGGCGCCGTGGAGGACGGTGGGCCGCCCTCGGAGGAAGGTCGCGACCACGCGGCCCGGCAGCTCCATGCCTCGGTACGGCGTGTTGCGCGAGCGCGACACCGAGTCGGAGGGCTCGACGACGCGGGTGGCACGCGGGTCGTACAGCACGACGTTGGCCGGCTCCCCCACGGCGATCGGACGACCGTGGGTGGCGACGCGACCGATCCTCGCGGGCGCGGCCGACATGCGCTCGGCGACGCCGGCCCAGTCGAGGAGCCCGGTGTCGACCATCGCGTGCTGGACGACCGACAGCGCAGTCTCGAGGCCGGTCATGCCGAACGCGGCCGCCGCCCACTCGCAGTCCTTGTCCTCGCTCGGGTGCGGCGCGTGGTCGGTGGCGACGATGTCGATCACACCCTCGGCCAGCGCCTCGCGCAGCGCCTCGACGTCGTCGGCCGTGCGCAGCGGCGGGTTGACCTTGTAGATCGGGTCGTACGTCGCCGCCAGCTGGTCGGTCAGCAGCAGGTGGTGCGGGGTCACCTCGGCGGTCACGTCGATCCCGCGGGACTTCGCCCAGCGGACGATCTCGACCGATCCGCGGGTCGAGAGGTGGCAGACGTGCAGACGGGAGCCGACGTGCTCGGCGAGCAGGACGTCACGCGCGATGATCGCCTCCTCGGCGACCGCGGGCCAGCCGGTGAGGCCGAGGACACCCGAGAGCTCGCCCTCGTTCATCTGCGCGCCCTCGGTGAGGCGCGGCTCCTGGGCGTGCTGCGCGATGACGCCGTCGAAGGCCTTGACGTACTCGAGCGCCCGGCGCATCAGCACCGCGTCCGAGACGCACTTGCCGTCGTCGGAGAAGACCCGGACGTGAGCGGCCGAGTCGGCCATCGCGCCGAGCTCGGCGAGCGTGGATCCGCCGAGCCCCACGGTGACCGCACCGACGGGCGCGACGTCGCAGAAGCCGTGCTCACGCCCGAGCCGCCAGACCTGCTCGACGACGCCGGCGGTATCGGCGACGGGGTCGGTGTTGGCCATGGCGTGGACCAGGGTGAAGCCGCCGACCGCGGCGGCTCGCGTCCCGGTCTCGACGGTCTCGGCGTCCTCGCGGCCTGGCTCGCGCAGGTGGGTGTGGAGATCGACCAGGCCGGGGAGCGCGATCAGGCCGTCGGCGTCGAGGACCTCGGCGTCTCCCGTGTCGAGGTCGCGACCGATCTCGGAGATGACGCCGTCCACGATGCGCAGGTCGGTGACCTCGTCACCGAGGAGGTTCGCGTTGCGGATCACGTAGGCGGTCATGCCTGCCCTTCTGTCTGGTCGGAGAGGACGCCGCCGGCGTCGCCGGGGGTCGGCTCGGGGGTGCGGGCGCCGCTGAGCAGCAGGTAGAGCGCCGCCATGCGGACGGCGACCCCGTTGGTCACCTGCTCCACGATCACCGAGCGCGTGGAGTCGGCGACGTCGGCGCTGATCTCCATGCCGCGGTTCATCGGGCCGGGGTGCATGACGATCGCGTCGTCGGGCATCTTCGCCATCCGCTTGCTGTCGAGTCCGTAGCGCCGGCTGTACTCGCGGGCGCTCGGGAAGTAGGCCGCATTCATGCGCTCGTGCTGGACGCGCAGCATCATGACCGCGTCGGACTTGGCGAGGACCGGGTCGAGGTCGTACGAGGTCTCGACCGGCCACGACGCCACGCCGTACGGCATCAGTGTCGGCGGGGCGACGAGAGTGACCTCGGCGCCGAGCGTGCTGAGCAGGAGAGCGTTGGACCGCGCGACCCGGCTGTGCAGGACGTCACCGACGATCGCCACCCGCCGGCCCTCGAGGGTGCGGTCGCCGGCGGGCGCCAGGTGCCGGCGCATCGTGAACGCGTCGAGGAGCGCCTGCGTCGGGTGCTCGTGCGAGCCGTCTCCGGCGTTGAGGATGGCCGAGTCGATCCAGCCGGCGCGGGCCAGCCGCGCGGGCGCACCGGAGGCGCCGTGGCGGATCACGACCGCGTCCGCGCCCATCGCCTGCAGGGTCAGCGCCGTGTCCTTCAGGCTCTCACCCTTGGACACGCTCGATCCCTTGGCGGCGAAGTTGATCACGTCGGCGGAGAGCCTCTTGGCGGCGGCCTCGAAGGAGATCCGGGTGCGGGTCGAGTCCTCGAAGAAGAGGTTGACGACCGTCCGGCCGCGCAACGTCGGCAGCTTCTTGATGGGTCGCTCGGCGACGCTCAGCATCTCCTCGGCGGTGTCGAGGAGAAGGACGGCCTCGTCGCGGGAGAGGTCACCGGTGGAGAGGAGGTGCCTCATCGGGTGCCTGCCCCGGGTGCGACCTGGCGCGCGGAGACGATCCGGACCTCGTCGCGCTCATCGAGGCCGGACACGGCGACCTTGACCTGCTCGGCGAGGGAGGTGGGGAGGTTCTTGCCGACGAAGTCGGCGCGGATGGGGAGCTCTCGGTGGCCGCGGTCGACCAGGACCGCGAGCTGGACGGCCCGGGGCCGGCCGAGGTCGTTGAGGGCATCGAGGGCGGCGCGGATGGTGCGGCCGGAGAACAGGACGTCGTCGACCAGGACGACGACCCGGTCGTCGAGATCGACGGGGATGTCGGTCTTCTCCAGCGCGCGGGCGGGCTTCATCCGCAGGTCGTCGCGATACATCGTGATGTCGAGCGAGCCGTACGGCACGGGGTGCCCGTCGACCTCGCTCATCCGCTCGGCGACACGGCGGCCGAGCTCGACCCCACGCGTCGGGATGCCCAGGACGACCACGCGGGACGAGCCGCGGTTCTTCTCGATGATCTCGTGGGTGATCCGGGTCAGCGCCCGGGAGATGTCACCGGCGTCGAGGACCACGGTCGAGGTGCCGCCCGCAGGATCCGAGGATGCTGGGGACGTGGAATCAGGGGTGTGCGCAGACACCGGCTGACCTCCTTCTCCGCCTCACGGGACGGTGGTTAAAGGATGTCTTTCGGTTCTCAGCCTACACGTGCGAGTCGGCGCTCCCGGCACCGCGGGGCGGGGGTGGTCACCCCACCAGCCCTTGCTCCCGCAGCCAGTCGCGGGCGACGAGGGCGGGTTCTCCCCCGTCGACGTCCACCTTCGCGTTGAGCTCGAGCATCACCTCGTTGGTGAGCAGGGGGCGCACCTTGGCGAACACGTCGGCGATCTCCGGGTGCGCGTCGAGCAGGTCGGTGTTGACGACCGGTGCCAGGTTGTAGAGCGGGAAGAACCGCTTGTTGTCCTCGAGGACCGTGAGGTCGAGCGCCAGGATGCGACCGTCGGTGGTGAAGACCTCGCCGAAGTTGCACGCGCCGCGCGCCGTCGCGTCGTAGATGACACCGGTGTCCATCCGCAGCACGTTGCGGGCGGGGACGTCCTTGCCGTACTTCATGCCGTACGTCTCCAGCATCGGCTGGAAGCCGTCCTCGCGGCTGAAGAACTCGTCCTCCACGCAGAACGTCCGCTGCGCGACCGGCAGATCCTTGATCTGCGAGAGCTTCGTGATCCCCAGCCGCTTGGTCGCCGCAGGCCCCATCGCGAACGCGTACGTGTTGTTGACCGGGCTGTAGGGCAACCAGGTCAGGCCGTAGCGGAGGTCCGCGTCGTGGACGGCCTGCCACTGCGCCTGCTCGCCCTTGATCGGCTTGGCGTTGCCGAGGTAGCTGATCCAGCCGGTGCCGGTGTACTCGGGCGCGACGTCGACCGAGCCGTTGAGGAGCGCGTTGCGGACGCCCACGCTGCCGGCGATGTTGCTGCGGTTGGTGACGTCGGCGCCGGCGGTCTGCAGCAGCGTGGCGTACATGTTGCCGAGGATGAGCTGCTCGGTGAAGTCCTTGGAGCCCACCGTGATCTCCACGCCCTCGAGCGAGTCCATCCGCTCGACGGCCGCAGGCTCGGCCGGTGCGAT
>NZ_JARBCJ010000044.1:0-19442 GCF_028803055.1 Mumia sp. | reverse complement strand
CTGCCGGGCCTCGAGCGCATCCTGCAGCTCGCGGATCTTGCGGTCGTTGCCCGATGTCTTGGCCGACTCCAGCTGGGCCTCGATGTCGGCCACGGACTTCTCGAGCTTGCTCACCGTGTCGTCGACACGGGCACGCGTCTCCGGGTTGCTCCGGCGCCACTCCTCGTCGGCGGCGGAGGCGATCGCCTTCTCGACCGCGCGCAGACGGCCTTCGAGCTCCTTCATCTGCCCACGCGGCACCTTGCCGGCGGCCTCCCAGCGGTCGGCGATGCCGCGCCATGCGGCACGAGCAGCGTCCAGGTCCTCGATGGGCAGGAGCGCCTCGGCCTCGGCGAGGATCTCCAGCTTGACCTCGGCGTTGGCGGCGTACTCCTCGTCGAGGCGCGAGTTGGCCTCGTCGCGCGCGCCGAAGAACGTGTCCTGAGCGCCGCGGAACCTCTTCCACAGGCGGTCGTCGATCCCGCGCGGCGCCGGGCCGGCGGCCTTCCACTGCGCCATGAGGTCACGGAACTTGCCGGCGGTCGGTCCCCAGTCGGTGGAGTCGGCGAGCGCCTCGGCCTCCAGGGTGAGGCGCTCCTTGATCTGCTGGGCCTGACCACGCCGCTCGTTCTGCTCCGCGAAGTGCGCCTTGCGGCGGCGGGTGTAGGCCGTACGGGCGGTGGAGAACCGGTGCCACAGCTCGTCGTCGACGGCCTTGTCGAGCCGGGGGAGCGACTTCCACTGCTCGAGCATCTCGCGCAGACGGTCGGCGCCCCGCCTCCAGTCGTCGCTGGCGGCGATCTCCTCGGCGGTGCGCGCGATCTCCTCCTTCTGGACCTGCGCTTCGGCGGCTCGCTCCGCGCGGGCGGCCTTTCGGCGCTCACGCTGGGCCTCGATCAGCGGGCCGAGCGCGTCGAGCCGGTCCTTCAGGGCGTCGAGGTCTCCGACGGCGGCCGCGTTGTCGACGGCCGTACGGACCTGGTCGACGGCACGCTTGGCGTCCTCCGGCGACAGGCTGTCGGAGGCGATCCGCTTCTCGAGGAGCTCCACCTCGACCGCGAGCCCTTCGTAGCGGCGGGTGAAGAGGGCCATGGCCTCGGCCGGGTCGCCGTCCGGCCACTGCCCGACGACGCGCTCGCCGTCCCGGGTCCGGACGTACACCGTCCCCTGGTCGTCGATGCGGCCCCAGGCCTCAGAAGGGTTCGAGAGGTTCTCGCTCACGTATCCACCTTGTCCGTTGTGTCGGGCACAGTCTAGAAGGATGACGGGCCGATGGTGCTCCTGTCCGTCCGTTTGGCGAGCGCGGCGCTCGTCGCGACGAAGCGAGTCGCCGCCGCCACGGGCGCTCGCGTACGCTGTTCCGTGTGCTGATCGCCGCTTTTCCCGCCGGCCCGCTGGCGGCCAACTGCTACTTCGTGGGTCGCGGACCCGGTACGGAGTGCGTGATCGTCGACCCCGGGATGGAGTCCCTCACGGGTATCCGTACGGTCGTCTCCGAGCAGAACCTCACGCCCGTCGCCGTCCTCGTCACGCACGGCCACTTCGACCACATGTGGCAGGTCGCCGATGTCGCGGAGGAGTACGGTGTGCCGGTCTACGTCCACCCGGCCGACCGGCACCTCCTGGCCGACCCGATGGCCGCGATCTCCGGGGAGTCCGCGGCGATGCTCCGTACGCAGTTCGGCCTCGACGACGCTCCGGAGTTCCGCGAGCCCGCCGACGTGCGTGACGCGACCGACGGCGCGGTGATCGAGGCCGCAGGCCTGAGCTTCACCGTCGACCACCTCCCCGGTCACACTCCGGGCACGGTCGTCTACCGGGTCGACCACACCGGCGACGAGCCCGTCTCCCAGGTCGCGTTCACCGGCGACTTCCTCTTCGCCGGCTCGATCGGACGCACGGACCTCGTCGGCGGCGACATGGACGAGATGGTGGCCAGCCTGCGGCGCTTCATGGAGCTGCCCGACGACGTGGCGGTCCTGCCCGGGCACGGCACCCAGAGCTCGGTGGGCCGCGAGCGCGCGACCAACCCGTTCGTGCAGCAGTACGTCGGCTCGCCGTCTGCGTCCGGACGAGAGGACGCCTGACGATGGCACGCCCCACACCCCTGTCGGGGTTCCCCGAGCTGCTGCCTGCCGACCGCTTCGCCGAGCAGCACGTCCTCGACCACCTGCGCCGCACGTTCGAGCTCCACGGCTTCGCGCCCGTGGAGACTCGCGCCGTCGAGCCGATGGACCAGCTGCTCCGCAAGGGTGAGATCGACAAGGAGGTCTACGTCCTGCGGCGCCTCCAGGCGGCCGAGGGGGAGGGCGACGCCGGGATCGGCCTGCACTTCGACCTCACCGTGCCGTTCGCGAGGTACGTCCTCGAGCACGCGGGCAAGTTGGAGTTCCCGTTCCGGCGCTACCAGATCCAGAAGGTCTGGCGAGGCGAGCGGCCCCAGGAAGGGCGGTTCCGGGAGTTCACCCAGGCCGACATCGACGTGGTGGCCAAGGACGAGCTCCCGTTCCACTTCGACGTCGAGATCGCGACCGTGATGGCCGAGGCGCTGTCTGGTCTGCCGGTCCCGCCGCTGCGGATCCAGGTCAACAACCGCAAGCTCCTCGAGGGCTTCTACCGCGGGCTCGGCGCGGCCGACCCGGCTGCCGTCATGCGGGTCATGGACAAGATCGACAAGCTCCCGGCGGACGGCGTGCGTGACCTCCTCGCCAAGGAGGACCTCGACGAGGAGCAGGCCGGCAAGTGCCTGGCGCTCGCCGGCATCCGGACCTCCGACGCGTCGTTCGTGGACCAGGT
Organism: Mumia sp.; assembly: GCF_028803055.1. Lineage (NCBI taxonomy): Bacteria > Bacillati > Actinomycetota > Actinomycetes > Propionibacteriales > Nocardioidaceae > Mumia > Mumia sp. Next base: position 16,667 of record NZ_JARBCJ010000044.1, on the reverse strand, counting down.
CCGCGCGCTCGGGGTCGACGACCCGCTGCTCGACGAGGGCCTGCAGGAGCTCGCCCAGCTGGTCGAGGCACTCGCAGCCGTCGAGCTCGACGGTGTCACGGTGACTGCCGACCTCCGCATCGCGCGCGGCCTCGACTACTACACGGGCTCGGTGTTCGAGACGGTGCTCGAAGGCTTCGAGAGCCTCGGGTCGATCTGTTCCGGCGGACGCTACGAGAAGCTGGCCGACGACGGCCGCAACGTCTATCCGGGCGTCGGCATCTCGCTGGGCGTGACCCGCCTGCTCGTCCCGCTGATCTCCCGAGGACACCTGACGACGTCGCGTGTCGTCCCCTCCGCTGTCCTCGTCGCGCTCGTCGACGAGGAGTCGCGTCCGCGGAGCAACGCGATCGCGCAGCGCCTGCGGGCACGCGGTGTCCCGACGGAGGTCGCCGCCGCTCCGCAGAAGTTCGGCAAGCAGATCCGGTACGCCGAGCGTCGGGGCATCCCGTACGTCTGGTTCCCGGCGACCGGCGACGGTGCCGACCAGGTCAAGGACATCCGCAGCGGAGACCAGGCCGACGCCGATCCGGACGTCTGGACCCCACCCGCCGACGACCTGCGCCCCGCCGTCGTCACCCCGAACGCCCCGACCCCCACGAACGACACCCGAGGAGCAACATCGTGATCCGCACCCACGAGGCAGGCAGCCTCCGCGCCACCGACGCAGGGACCCGCGTCACGCTGGCCGGCTGGGTGGCCCGCCGCCGTGACCACGGAGGCGTGGCGTTCATCGATCTGCGCGACGCCTCGGGTGTGGCGCAGGTCGTGATCAGGGACGAGGAGGTGGCCCGGCCCCTGCGCAGCGAGTTCTGCCTCAAGGTCGTGGGCACCGTTGAGCGCCGGCCCGAGGGCAACGACAACCCGAACCTCCCGACAGGTCAGATCGAGGTCATCGCGGACTCCGTGGAGATCCTCAGCGAGTCGGCGCCGCTGCCGTTCCCGGTCGAGGAGTTCCACGCCAGCCCCGTCGGCGAGGAGGTGCGCCTCAAGTACCGCTACCTCGACCTGCGCCGTGCCGAGATGGCCAAGAACCTGCGCACCCGCGCCGCCGTCACCCGGATCATCCGCGAGGTGATGGCCGAGCAGGGCTTCCTCGAGTTCGAGACGCCCAACCTCACGGCGTCGACGCCGGAGGGCGCTCGCGACTTCCTGGTGCCGGCCCGGACGCGTCCGGGCACCTGGTACGCCCTGCCGCAGTCGCCGCAGCTGTTCAAGCAGCTGCTGATGGTCGCCGGCATGGAGCGGTACTACCAGATCGCACGGTGCTTCCGCGACGAGGACAGCCGCGCCGACCGGCAGCCCGAGTTCACCCAGCTCGACGTCGAGATGAGCTTCCTCGAGGAGGAGGACGTCTACGCGCTCACCGAGGAGATCCTCGTGCGCATCTGGCGCGAGATCCTCGGCTACGAGATCCCGCTGCCGATCCCGCGGATGTCCTTCCGCGAGGCGGTGGCACGGTTCGGCATCGACCGCCCCGACATGCGGTTCGGGTGCGAGCTGGTCGACTTCACCGACTACTTCAAGGACACACCGTTCCGCGTCTTCGCTCCGAAGGGCCGTCACTGGCACGTCGGCGCGGTCGTGATGCCCGGCGGCGCCGACCAGCCCCGACGCACGCTCGACGCCTGGCAGGAGTTCGCGAAGGCGCGCGGCGCGAAGGGGCTTGCGTACGTGCTCGTCCAGGAGGACGGGACCCTCGGCGGTCCGGTCGCCAAGAACCTCTCGGAGTCCGAGCGCGAGGGTCTGGTCGCGCACGCCGGAGCCAAGCCGGGTGACTGCATCTTCTTCGCCGCCGACCAGTACAACGCCGCCAAGGCGCTGCTGGCGGCGGTGCGCGTGGAGATCGGTGAGCGTTGCGGCCTCATCGACCACGACCGGTGGGAGTTCCTCTGGGTCAACCAGGCCCCGATGTTCGAGTACGTGGGGGAGGACGGCCACGACGCGTGGACGTCGATCCACCACCCGTTCACCGCCCCGGCGCCGGAGTTCGCCGACACCTTCGACACCGATCCGGACTCGGCGCTGAGCCAGGCGTACGACATCACGCTCAACGGCAGCGAGCTCGGTGGCGGGTCGATCCGTATCCACCGCTCGGAGATGCAGAAGCGTGTCTTCGACGTGCTCGGACTGACCGAGGAGCAGGCGCAGGGCCAGTTCGGCTTCCTCCTCGAGGCCTTCCAGTACGGCCCGCCGCCGCACGGCGGCATCGCCCTCGGGATCGACCGCGTGGTCGCGCTGCTGACCGGCGCGGAGACCATCCGCGACGTGATCGCCTTCCCGAAGACGGCCTCCGGCGGCGATCCGCTGACCGGCGCGCCCGCGCCGATCACGGCGCAGCAGCGCAAGGAGGCCGGCATCGACGCGCCACCGCCGGGTACCGACGGCTGACGAAACCGTGACCGCGGTGTAGTCGCCGCGTGTCGGTGGGCTCCCCTAGGGTCGTGGGAGCGTGTCCCGCCCACGGGGCCCCGGGACGGAGGAGTGCTCGTGAGACGCGGGCTGAGGCAGGTTCTCGCGGTGCTCTGCGTCGGCGTGCTGATCGGCGCCTGCACCTCGCCTGACCGGCCGGCGGGTCCCGCGGCGACCACGGAGACGCCGGACCAGGTGGCAGCGGGCCGTGCGGGCAGCGCCACGGCCCCGGACGCCGCCGCGCCCGCCGCCGAGGTCCCGGGGGCGACGCGCGGCGGACTGCTGACGGTCCTCAGCTCCACGGTGCCCGAGTCGCTCGATCCAGCGCGATCGTCGTTCGTCGACACCCGGGGCATCCTGTCGGGGCTGCTGACCCGCTCGCTGACGCAGCTCCGCCGCAACCCCGTCACGGGCCGGATGGAGCTCGTCCCCGATCTCGCGACCGACCTCGGCGTGGCCAACGACGACCGCACCGCCTGGACGTTCACGCTGCGGTCGGGCGTCCGCTTCGAGAACGGCACCGCCGTGACCGCGCAGGACATCGCCTACGGCCTCCAGCGTGCCTTCGCCGCCGACGTGCTGCCCGGCGCCCCGTCGTACCTCCGTGCGTTCTTCCGTGACGGGGACCGCTATCAAGGGCCGTACGCGTCCGCGGCCGAGCTGCGTCGCCGTCCCGGGTACGCCCGCGGGTGGTACGCCGGCGCAGCCTTCCGCGGCGTCGAGGTGCGCGGACGGACGATCACCTTCCGCCTCCGGCGGCCGGTCGCCGAGATGCCCTACGTCGTCGCCCTGCCACAGTTCTCGCCGGTGCCCCGCGCCGCCGACGCCCGCCCGGCGGCGTACGGCGACCGGCTGGTCTCCACCGGCCCCTACCGGGTGGCGAGCCTGCGTCGCGGCACCACCCTCGTCCTCGTCCGCAACGCGCAGTGGGACCCGGCGACCGATCCGGGACGCCACCAGTACGCCGACGGCTGGACGTTCCTCTGGGGACAGGCCCCCGAACGCATCGACGAGCTGCTGCTCGAGAACGACGGTGACGCCCAGCGCGCGTTGAGCTACGACTCCCTCGGCCCCGAGGGCCTGGTCGCGATGCGCGAACGCGCCCCCTCGCGGGTCGCTGTGGCGGCGTCGCCCTGCACCTACCTGTGGCACGTCGACACCCGCCGGATCCCCGACCTGCGCGTGCGACGTGCACTCGGCTGGGCCTACCCGTACGAGGCGGCGTGGCGGGCCGGCCGAGAGACCGTCGGGGCGACCCGGCTCCCGGGCACGACGATCCTCCCGCCGGGGACCACAGGACACCGCTCGTACGACCCGCTGGGCAACGGCGGGCGTCGTACGGACGTCGCCGAGGCACGGCGTCTCCTGACGCGTGCCGATGCCCTCGGGTCGCGGGTCCGGTGGTACTACGCCAGCGACGTCCCGGAGAAGGTCGCCGTCAAGGACGTCGTGGTCACCTCGCTGCGCCGTGCAGGCTTCGATCCACGACCGATCGCGACCACCGCCGATCGTCTCCGCACCGTTCAGCTCGACCCCGACGGCCCGCACGACGTGGTCGATGCGGCTCGGTGCTCCGACTGGCCGACGGGTTCGTCGTGGTTCCCTGCGCAGTGGGAGACCGCCCCGGTTGATGGCCCTGGTCGGCCCAATCCGTCGATGCTGACTGAGCCAGGCGTCCAGCGCGAGATCGACCGGATCCTCGGCACCCTCACCGCCGCGGCCGCGGCCAGGGCGTGGGGTGCGCTCGACGAGCGGATCGGCACGCGCTACTACCCGGCGGTGGTGCTCGGCCACCGCGGAGTGGCTCTCGCGCGGGGGAGCAGGGTCGGGGGCATGTCGGTCAACGAGATGCTCGGTATGCCGATCTTCGCGGACCTGTACGTGGACCAGGGCAACTGAGTCGTACGTCGACCAGGGCACCTGAGGCGCCGCGTACGCTGGTGCGATGGACTCCGACGCCCTGTTCGACGTCCCCGACGTCGCTCCGCCTGCGTCGGGTGGCGGCAGCCTGAGCGATGCGCAGCACCGCGCCGCGCCGCTCGCGGTGCGGATGCGCCCGCGCACCCTCGACGAGCTGGTCGGCCAGGAGTCGCTGCTCGGCCCTGGGTCGCCGCTTCGGCGCATGATCCACGGCGACCAGTCGATGTCGCTGATCCTGTGGGGACCTCCGGGCACCGGCAAGACGACGCTCGCCTCGCTGGTGAGTCATCAGACCAACCGGCGCTTCGTCGAGGTGTCAGCGGTCTCCGCCGGGGTCAAGGAGGTCCGTGAGACGCTCGCGTCGGCGCGGCGACAGCTCTCCCAGGGCGGTCGGGAGACGGTCCTGTTCGTCGACGAGGTCCACCGCTTCTCCAAGGCGCAGCAGGACGCCCTGCTGCCCGGGGTCGAGAACCGCTGGGTGTCGCTGATCGCCGCGACCACGGAGAACCCGCACTTCTCCGTGATCTCGCCGCTGCTGTCGCGGTCGCTGCTCCTGACGCTCGAGCCGCTCACCGACGACGACGTCGCGACCCTCGTCGAGCGGGCGGTGCTCGACGAGCGAGGGCTCGGCGGCACGGTCAGCCTCGACGACGAGGCGCGTGACCACATCGTCCGGCTGGCAGGCGGCGACGCGCGCCGTGCCCTCACCTATCTCGAGGCGGCGGCCGGTGCTGCGGCGTCTCAGGAGCGGGAGCACATCACCGTCGAGGACGCCGCGAGCGCGGTCGACCGGGCGGCGGTGCGCTACGACCGCCAGGGCGACCAGCACTACGACGTGACGAGCGCGCTCATCAAGTCGATCCGTGGGTCCGACGTCGACGCGTCGCTGCACTACCTGGCGCGGATGGTCGAGGCGGGGGAGGACCCGAAGTTCCTCGCTCGCCGGCTGATGATCCTCGCGAGCGAGGACATCGGCCTCGCCGACCCGGTCGCCCTCCAGACCGCGGTCGCGGGAGCGCAGGCCGTCGCGATGATCGGCTTCCCCGAGGCCGCCCTGACGTTGTCGCAGGTCGTGATCACGCTCGCGCTCGCCCCCAAGTCCAACGCCGCCTACAAGGCGATCGCGGCCGCGACCGCCGACGTACGCGCGGGCAAGGCTGGTGCGGTCCCCCCGGCGCTGCGTGACGCCCACTACGCAGGCGCCAAGAAGCTGGGGCACGGCCACGACTACAAGTACGCGCACGACGACCCGCGCGGCGTGTCGGCCCAGCAGTACGCCCCGGACGAGATCGACGGGCAGGACTACTACCGCCCGACCGGGCGCGGGCAGGAGGCGGCGTACGCCGAGCGCGTGGCCCGGCTCCGAGAGATCCTGCGCGACCCCCGTGCCCGCGGTGGCGGCTGAGAGCGCCGTCGATCGGTAAGGGCTCGACGTCGATCGGTAGGGTCGGCTCATGCCGAACGAGTCCTGGGTCACCGTGCTCGCGTGCGGCGTCGCGATCCTCGCTCTCGCTGCCGCGCTGATGGCCTTCCGCGCGCTGCGGCGGCTACGACGAGAGGTACGGGGCCTCCAGGAGCGCGCCGGTGACCTGCCGCACGACGTCGATCGGCGTCTGCCGGCAGAGACGCCGCACGCGACGACGACGCAGCACGGGACGGGGGAGGTCGTCTACGCCCCGGTTCCGCTCGAACGCACCGACGGACGTGCGCGTCAGGTCCTCCCGCACGAGCACGCCGTGGTCACCCAGGACGGGACCGTCATCGTCCTTCCTTCGGGAGAGCAGCTGGTGGCGGCTACCATGGGACGTCCGTTGGTCCGCGGCGCCGTGCTCAGCCACGGACTGATGTACGCGTTGCGGCCCGAGAGCAGGGACCGGATCCGAGGGATCGTCCGTCGCGAGTTCCGCCGTCGCCGCAAGCTCAGGCGGCGTGCCGCACGGATGGCGGCACGGTCGGTCCCGGTCTCCCACGACGACACGAGCACGACGTCGTGGATCGGTGGCTCACCCCCGACGACCGAGCAGGAGGGCACACGATGAAGGGCCGCGTGCTGTGGTTCGTCGCGGGCACGACCGCGGGCGTGTACGGGAGCGTCAAGGCTCGACGCCTGGCCTACCGGCTCACCCCCGCAGGCGTCACCGACCAGATCGCCGCCTGGCAGCTCGGCGCCCAGGCGTTCGCCGACGAGCTCCGCACCGGCATGGCCCACCGCGAGGCCGAGATCGCCGCCCAGCTCGGGCTTCCGGCCCTGTCCCCGGCCGCTGACGACCGGCGTAGCCTCGGTGCCGCCCCGCCTGCGGCCCCGCACGCTCCACTTCCGCTCTCCCCGTACGACGAGTAAGGACAGCCACCCTCCATGGAAACAGCCGAGATCCGCCGCCGGTTCCTCGAACACTTCGAGAAGTCCGGGCACACGGTGGTGCCGTCGGCGTCCCTGATCCTGGACGACCCCAACCTGCTGTTCGTCAACGCGGGCATGGTGCCGTTCAAGGACTATTTCACGGGCGCGGCCAAGCCTCCCTACAACCGTGCCACCAGCTCGCAGAAATGCGTCCGCGCGGGCGGCAAGCACAACGATCTGGACAATGTCGGCTACACCGCCCGGCACCTGACCTTCTTCGAAATGCTGGGGAATTTCTCGTTCGGCGACTACTTCAAGGAAGGCGCCATCGAGCTGGCCTGGACCCTGGTCACCGGGTCGGTCGCCGAGGGCGGGCTGGGGTTCGACCCTGACAAGATCTGGGTGACGGTGCTGCCGAGCGACACCGAGGCGCGCGACGCGTGGCGGCGGGTCGCCGGGCTGCCGGACGAGCGCATCCAGGACCGCGGGCTGGAGGACAACTACTGGCACATGGGCGTCCCCGGACCGGGCGGTCCGTGCTCGGAGATCTACATCGACCGTGGGCCCGAGTACGGTCCGGACGGTGGCCCGGTCGTCGACGAGGACCGCTTCCTCGAGATCTGGAACCTCGTGTTCATGCAGGAGGAGCTCAGCCAGGTCCGGAGCAAGGCCGACTTCGACGTGGTCGGGCCGTTGCCCCGCAAGAACATCGACACCGGCATGGGTCTCGAGCGGGTGGCGTACCTGCTGCAGGGCAAGCAGAACATGTACGAGATCGATCAGGTCTTCCCGGTGATCGAGCGGGCCTCGGCCCTCTCCGGTCGTCGCTACGGCGCTGACGCTGGTGACGACGTCCGCTTCCGCGTGATCGCCGACCACGTCCGCAGCGGGCTCATGCTCATCGGCGACGGCGTCACGCCGGGCAACGAAGGGCGCGGCTACGTTCTGCGCCGTCTGCTCCGTCGCGCGGTGCGCTCGATGCGGCTCCTCGGCTACGACGACCCGGCGCTGCCCGAGCTGCTGCCGGTCAGCCGCGACCAGATGTCTCGGGCGTACCCGGAGATCGCCTCCGACTTCGCGCGCATCTCGCAGATCGCGTACGCGGAGGAGGACGCGTTCCGCCAGACCCTGGCCAAGGGCACGCAGATCTTCGACCTCGCGGCGGACACCGTCAAGCAGGAGGGTGCCTCCACCCTCGGCGGCGACAAGGCGTTCCAGCTGCACGACACGTACGGCTTCCCGATCGATCTCACGCTCGAGATGGCCGCCGAGCAAGGGCTGGCGGTCGACGAGGCCGGCTTCCGGGCCCTGATGTCCGAGCAGCGAGCACGTGCGAAGGCGGACGCGAAGTCCAAGAAGGGCCAGCACGCCGACACCACGATCTACCGTGACGCCCTCAGTGCGTCCGGTCCGACGGAGTGGCTGGCGTACGAGACGCTGAGCACCGAGTCGTCGGTGCGCTCGCTGATCCAGGAGGCCGGACGCACGCAGGCCGTGGGGGAGTCCCAGGTCGCCGAGGTCGTGCTCGACCGGACCCCCTTCTATGCCGAGTCCGGCGGGCAGAGCGCGGATGCGGGCGTGCTCGTGTGGGACGGCGGTCGAGCGGAGGTCCTCGACGTTCAGCGCCCGGTGCGCGGTCTGGTCGTCCACCAGGTGCGGGTCCTCGAGGGAGAGCTGACCGAGGGCACGTCGTTGCAGGCCGACGTGGACCCGCAGTGGCGTGTCGGTGCGTGCCAGGCACACTCGGGCACCCATGTGGTCCACGCCGCTCTGCGCGAGGTGCTCGGCCCCACCGCACTCCAGAGCGGCTCGTACAACCGGCCGGGCTACCTCCGGCTCGACTTCGGCTGGTCCAGCGCGCTGTCGCCGGAGCAGCTGCACGACGTCGAGCAGGCCGCCAACGTCGCGCTCCGCGAGGACCTGCCCGTGAGCGCCGCGACCATGTCGCTCGCGCGGGCGAAGGAGATCGGCGCGCTGGCGCTGTTCGGCGAGACCTACGGCGAGGACGTGCGGGTCGTCGAGATCGGCGGGCCGTGGTCGCGCGAGCTGTGCGGTGGCACCCACGTCTCACGGTCGTCGCAGATCGGGACGATCGTGCTCACGTCGGACTCGTCGGTCGGCGCGGGCAACCGACGCGTCGAGGCTGTCGTCGGGCTCGAGGGCTTCTCGTACCTGGCCCGTGAGCGCGATCTCGTCGCCCAGGTCAGCGACCTGCTCAAGGTGCAGCGCGCGGACGTGCCGGGACGGGTCGCCGACCTCGTCGGGCGGCTCCGCGCGGTCGAGAAGGAGGTCGAGAAGCTCCGCTCGGCGCAGCTCCTGTCGTCGGTCTCCGACCTCGCCGCGGGCGCGGCGGACGTCGGTGGCGTCGCGTACGTCGGCCACGTCGCCGACGGGCTCGCCGCCAAGGACGCACGGACACTCGCGCTCGACGTTCGTGGGCGTCTCGACCCCGCGCGGCCGTCGGTGGTCACGGTGATCGGCACGGCGGACGGCAAGGCGGCCTGCGTCGTCGCGGTCAATGACGCCGGGCGCGCCGCGGGTCTTGCTGCCGGCACCCTCATCAAGCCGGCGATGGACGCCCTCGGCGGACGTGGCGGCGGCAAGGCCGACGTGGCGCAAGGTGGCGGCACCGAGGTCGGTGCGGCACCGGCTGCGCTCGAGGCGGTTCGCCGCGCGATCCAGGACGCGGTCTGACGTGCGCCGCGGGACCCGAATCGGGGTCGACGTCGGCGACGTACGGATCGGTGTGAGCACCTGTGATCCTTCCGGGATCCTGGCGACCCCCGTCGAGACGGTGGCGGCCGGTCCTGAGTCGGTACGCGACATCCTGGCCATCGCGGATGATCGTCAAGCCATCGAAATTGTGGTTGGCTTGCCACGGTCGCTCTCGGGAGACATGGGGCCCGCAGCACGCAAGGTGAGGGCCTACGCCGAGGAGCTGGCGGCAGCGTCGGCTCCAACCCCGGTCAGGCTCGTGGACGAGAGGATGTCGACGGTGACTGCACAGCAGGGCCTGCGCCAGGCCGGCCGGAAGGCGAAGCAGCAACGCTCTGTCGTGGATCAGGCCGCTGCGGTCGTGATCCTCCAGTCCGCGCTCGACATCGAGCGGACGAGCGGCAACCTTCCCGGTGAGCTGATCGAGGTGGGCTCGTGAGCGACCTCGGTATCCTGCCCGACCGTGAGCGCCGCCCCGCCGGCCACCGGGCCGCCCGCGCGCAGAAGAAGCAACGCCGCGGACCCGGCTGCTTCTTCCTCCTGCTCATCGTCGCCGCCGTCTGCGTCGGCGGCTATCTCGGCGTCTCCAAGCTCGTGGGTGCTGCCGGCGACTTCCTCGGTGGACCCGAGGACTACTCCGGTGACGGCACCGGGAGCGTCGTCATCGAGGTCCGCAAGGGCGACACCGTGGCGGCCATCGGGCGGGAGCTGAAGGCGAAGGGCGTCGTCGCGAGTGTCGATGCGTTCCTCGAGGCAGCCTCGGGTGCGCCGGAGATGAACCAGGTGCAGCCCGGCTTCTACCAGCTCAAGAAGGAGATGGCGGCACGCTCGGCGGTCACGACGCTGATCAGTCCGGACAGTCGCGTCGACGCGTCCATCTCGGTGCCGGAGGGCGCTCGGGTCGACCAGGTCGTCGCCCAGATCGTCAAGCGGACAGAGTTCTCCAAGAAGGACGTCATGGCCGCCCTGGAGGATCCGAAGCTCGGTCTCCCTGCGGCGGCCGACGGTGATCCTCAGGGTTACCTCTTCCCGGCCACCTACACCGTCGCGCCCGACGCGACGCCGCTCTCGCTGCTCCAGCAGATGGTCAAGAAGGCGGTCGAGATGGAGAGCGACCTCGACCTCGAGGGTCGCGCCGCGGCGCTGGGGATCACGCCGCACGAGGCACTCACCATCGCGAGCATCGTCGAGGCGGAGTCGGGTCGTGCGAAGGATGCGCCGAAGGTCGCGCGGGTGATCTACAACCGCCTGGACGTCGGCATGGCGCTGCAGATGGATTCCACGGTCCACTTCGTCTCCGGCAAGGACGGCTCGGTGTGGACCGACAGCACCGACCGCGACTCCGACTCCCCGTACAACACGTACAAGGTCGTCGGTCTGCCGCCGGGACCGATCGGCAACCCGGGTGAGGCGGCGCTGGAGGCCACCCTGAACCCGGCTGACGGCGACTGGCTCTATTTCGTCGCGGTCGACCTCGACACCGGCGAGACGAAGTTCGCGCCGTCGCTCGAGGAGCACAACCGCAACATCGCCGAGCTGCGGGAGTTCTGCACGACGTCCGAGAAGTGCTGATGCCCCGCTGTGCCGTGCTCGGGAGCCCCATCTCGCACTCGCTGTCACCGGTCATGCACCGGGCTGCGTACGCCGAGCTGGGACTGTCCGACTGGAGCTATGACGCGTTGGAGGTCGATGAGGACGGCATCGGCCCGTTCCTCTCGGGGCTCGACGAGGCGTGGCGTGGGCTGTCGCTGACGATGCCGCTGAAGCGAGCGGTCATCCCGTACCTCGACACCGTTCACGAGACGGGCCGCGAGGTCGGCGGCGTCAACACCGTCATCATCGACGTCGAAGGCAGGCACGGGTTCAACACCGACGTGTCAGGGGGTACGGCAGCGCTCCGGGAGCGAGGCGTCCACGAGGTCGAGGACGCGCTCGTCATCGGCGCCGGAGCGACAGCGGAGTCGATGGTGGCCTCGTTGCGGCGTCTCGGCCTGCGCCGCGTCACCCTCGCCGTCCGTTCGCTGGACCGCGGGGCGCTTCTCGCGGAGCGGATCACGAGCGCGGCCGGCGGCGAGGACGCGATCGCGGTGGAGGTCGTCGGCATGGGGGCGGACCTCGCTCGCTCGGCCGAGGTCGTGGTCTCGACCGTCCCGGCCGACGCGGTCGCGCCGTTCGCGCAGATGCTCGCGATGCGGTGCGACGCCGTCCTCGACGTCGTCTACGACCCGTGGCCGACCCCGCTCGCCCGAGCCGCTCACGCCGAGGCGGTCCCCATCGTCTCGGGACTCGACCTGCTCGCGCACCAGGGCGCCGAACAGGTCCGGCTCATGACCGGTCACGAGGTGTCGGCCGTGCTGCTCCGCGACGCCGCGCTCGCGGCGTTGTCGGCGTGCCGCTAGCGACCCGCACCGCGGGTCGTCGCGGTCACGCGGGCGCGTGGTTCGTTGCGGTCACGCGGAGAGTCGCGGTCACGCGCTCAGCAGGGCGGCGAACCGTGACTCCATCGCCGACCTTGTCGCTGACTCCATCGCTGACTCAGGCTCGCCTTCGCCCCCTCGGGAGGCCGGCGGTGGGACACGCGCGGCGCCGCGCCGCCGCGACGTGTGGAGATGGCCGGTCGGTGTCCGCCACCGCACCTCCGAGGGCAGGGTCCTGTCAGGCGACGCTCTGCCTGTGACCGCCCAGCCGGGGAGCTCCTTGACGAGGTTGTCGGACTGGCACGCACCTTGGGCGTTGCTGGCGGACGTGGACCCGCCGCGCGCGTAGGGCACCACATGGTCGATGTCGCGGATCCGACAGTCGCACCACGGTCTGCGGCACTGACCGTCGACCACCTGCACGAGTCGCCGAACCGCCGCGGTGAACCGGCGCGCCCGCGGGTCGGAGCCGGTGAGCGTCTCGCCGTCCGGAGCGGTGAAGAACCGACGGACCCAGGCATGCTCGGACGACGCGAGGCGGCGCGCCAGCTCGGCCGGGACCGGACCGTAGCCGGTGAGCGTCGCCGGGGCGTCAGCGGACGTGAACAGCGTGTCGGCCGTCATGACCACCCCGACCTCGACGCCGAGGTGCGCCCAACCGTCCTGCTTCACGCCGACCCCGGTCAGCGCCTCGACCGCGAGGTCGGCTGTGATCTGTCGGATGGTGCGAGGATCGCCGTCCGCGCGGCGGGCAGACGCGTCACGGTCGAGGCGCTCGAAGGCGCTCACGAGCTGCTCCGCGGGCGCGTACACCGTCATCGTGGCCATGGCATCGAGCTCCGGTCGCAGCGACACGGCACGCTCGGCGCGAGCACGGACCACGCGCTCGTAGGCGGCGTGCGGGTCGGAGGCGAGGACGAGACGGCGCGCCTCCTGGGCGGCGCGTCGCGGTGAGAGCTCGGGGAGCACCGGCGCCAGCTGGGCGTCGATGAGGCGCCGGTCGTCGAGCGACGCGAACGTCGTCTCACGGCAGACCGCTGCCGCGACACCCTGCGAGATCGTGCCGTCGCGGAGCAGGTCGTGGGTCCGAGGGTGGACTGCGAGCGCTCGGGCCAGCGCGTACGTGGTCTCGCCGGACGGAGTCGAGACGCGGCGAGCCAGTGCGATCTCGGCGAACAACGACCGCGTGAGAACCGTCTCGTCGACCCGGTCGTCCATCACCCGCCGCCGGCGCTCGTCGAGCATCTGGACGGCCTCGAGCTGGGTGCCCTGGGCGATCCGCACCACCTCCTCGCACGCCGTGACGAGGTCGACCTCGGCAGCGCCCAGCTCGATCGCGTCGGCGCCGTGGTGCGTGGCTCGCGAGCGCACCGCCGCCACCACCGCGTGGACCCCCGCGACGAGCGTGGCCGCGAGGTCGGCGGCGGCCGTCTCGGGAAGGGCGTGATCGAACATGTGTACGACGCTATCGGGTGTCACTGACAACCCCGGTCACGCGTGCTCGGGCCAGGGGAGGACGCGCAGCCGCGGCCACTCGCGTGCCCAGCGGGCGGTCTTCTCGTCGTAGACGTGCCGCGGCGCGAGCACCGGGTTGGGTCGCACGACCATCCCGAAGACGTCGCCCAGACCGTGCGGCGCGTAGACCTGCCAGCCGCCGTCGGCTCCGAGGCGGAGGCCGACGCAGCACGTGGTGGCGGCGAAGTGGTCGATGGCGTCCTCCGAGGACCGGAACGGGGGACAGGCGACGCCGAACCGAGCCTCGTACCAGAGGTGCACCCTCGCCTCGTTGCGGACCTCCACCTCCACGCCGAGGTCGTCGAAGACCTCCGCCGCCCGACGCACGACGACATCCTCCGCCTCCCAGGAGAGGTCGCTCGCGTCGTGGTAGAAGACGTCGTAGTCGCGGATCCCCGCGTCGGCCGGGCGATCGCACACGACGTTCCACACCGTCTGGAAGACAGCGCCCGCCGTGACGTACCAGCCGGGGAGGTCGAGCGCCGCGGTGCGTTCGAGCACGGTGACGAGGGTGGGGTTCTGCGCGAGAGCGTCGCGGAGTGCGGCGACCTGCTCGTCGAGCGGAAGCTGGGATCGGAGGTCCGGGGTCACTGGGGCATCGTCGCAGCGCCTGGGGACAACGCGGCTGAGCATGTCCTCAACCGGGCTATCGTTCCCCCGTGCCCGAGCCTCTGGTCGCCGCCATGATCGCCGCCGTCGCCGCGGCGGTCGGTGGCCTGGTCGCGCCGTGGTCGATCGCCCGCCTGCCGGAGCCGGCAACCGACGCGGCCGTCACCGTGCCCTCCGCCCGGCGCAAGATCCCGTACGCCGAGCTGGCGGCGCGGCCGCACCTTCCCGCGGCGCTCGCCGCCGTCTGCGCGGTGCTCGCCTCGGCGCTCGGCTGGCGTCTGGGTCTCGATCCCGCGCTACCGCTCTGGATCGGCTTCATCGTCCTCGGGGTCGTGCTCTCGTCCATCGACTGGCACACGCACCTCCTGCCCAAACGCCTCGTCCTCCCCGCCTACCCTGTCGCGCTGCTCCTCGCAGGGGTCGTCGCGCTCGCCGAGGGGAGCGCCGACGTGCTCGTCCGCGTGGCGGTGGGTTGGGCCGCGGTGTCCGGCGTGTACGCCCTGCTCTGGTTCGTCGCCCCGCGCGGCATCGGCTACGGCGACGTCCGGCTGTCGGGCCTGATCGCGATCGCGCTGGCGACGCTTGGGTGGGCCGAGCTGATCGTCGGTGCCTATGCGGGGTTCGTGCTCGGCGCCGTCGGGGGAGTCGCGCTCGCCGTCGCGGGTCTGGTCGACCGCTTGGCCTTCCCCTTCGGTCCGTTCATGGTGCTCGGCGCGTGGTCCGGCGCGATGTGGGGAGTCGCACTCCTCGGGACATGGGGCTGAGCCCGGCGCGAGACCGCGGCGGGCGCGGCGCGCATGCATGACAGACTTGCCCCATGCTGCGTTGGTTGACGGCCGGGGAGTCGCACGGTCCTGCACTGGTTGCCGTCGTCGAGGGGATGCCTGCGGGCGTCTCGGTGACGAGCGCCACGATCTCGGACGCGCTCGCGCGACGTCGGCTCGGCTACGGCCGCGGTGCGCGGATGAACTTCGAGGCCGACGAGCTCGAGATCGTCGGCGGCATCCGCCACGGGCTCACGCTCGGCAGCCCGATCGCCCTGCGGATCGGCAACAGCGAGTGGCCGAAGTGGGAGCAGGTGATGTCGGCCGACCCGGTCGACCCCGAGGAGCTCGCAGGCGTCGCCCGCAACGCCCCGTTGACCCGCCCGCGACCCGGTCACGCCGATCTCGTCGGCATGCAGAAGTATGGCTTCGACGAGGCCCGTCCGATCCTCGAACGGGCGAGCGCTCGCGAGACAGCCGCGCGCGTCGCCCTGGGAGCAGTCGCGACCGCGTTCCTGCGCCAGGTGTGCGGGGCGACGGTGCTCAGCCACGTCGTCGAGTTCGGCTCGGTCAAGGCGCCCGCGGGCCTCCTCCCGACGATCGACGACGTCGAGCGACTCGACGCCGACCCGGTGCGCACGCTCGACCCGGCCACCTCGGCCGCGATGGTCGCGGAGGTCGACGCCGCACGCAAGGACGGCGACACCCTCGGCGGCATCGTCGAGGTGGTCGTGCACGGCCTCCCGCCGGGTCTCGGCAGCCACGTCCACTGGGACCGCCGCCTCGACGCACGTCTGGCCTCCGCACTGATGGGCATCCAGGCGATCAAGGGTGTGGAGGTCGGTGACGGCTTCGAGCTCGCCCGTACCCGTGGGTCGCTGGCCCACGACGAGATCGTCGGCACCGAGGACGGCATCCGCCGTGCGTCGGGTCGCTCGGGTGGGACGGAGGGCGGCATGTCGACGGGCGAGGTGCTCCGGGTGCGCGCCGCCATGAAGCCGATCGCGACCGTGCCCCGCGCCCTCCGGACGATCGACGTGGCGACCGGCGAGCCCGCGCAGGCTCACCACCAGCGTTCCGACGTGGCCGCGGTGCCCGCTGCGGGCATCGTCGCCGAGGCCATGGTCGCGCTCACGCTGGCCGACGTCCTGCTCGAGAAGTGCGGTGGCGACTCCGTCACCGAGACCGCCCGCCACGTCGCGTCCTACCTCGACGCGATGACGCCCGCGTGAGCGCGTCGACGCCCGGGACCCCGCAGCGGCCGCTCGTCGTCCTGGTCGGTCCGCCCGGCGCCGGCAAGTCGACCGTGGCGGCGCTGCTCGCCGACGCGCTCGGGGTCGACGTGCGCGACACCGACCGTGACATCGAGGAGGCCGCGGGCGTCAGCATCGGCGACCTGTTCGTCACGCACGGCGAGGAGCACTTCCGGCGGCTCGAGGTCGAGGCGGTCGCCGCGGCGCTCGCTGAGCACGGCGGGGTCGTCGCCCTCGGCGGAGGTGCGGTCATGCGCGAGGAGACGCGGGCGGCGCTCTCGGGCCACACGGTGGTCTTCCTCGACGTCGGGCTCGCCGAGGCTGCGGCGCGCGTCGGCCTCACGGGCACGAGGCCGCTTCTGCTCGGCAACGTACGCTCGCAGATGAAGGCTCTGCTCGACGCCCGGCGCCCGACGTACGAGGCGGTGGCGACGCACGTGGTCGCCACCGACGGCCGTACGCCGTCCGACATCGCCGAGGAGATCCTGACTCTGCTCGGGTGACCGAGCACCAGACCCCGTCCGTCCGCCGCCCGCGCACCACCGGCCGCTCATCGAGGAGTTTCGTCGTGGCAGAGACCACCCGGATCAATGTCGACACCGACGCCCCGTACGAGGTCCTTCTCGGGACCGGACTGAGCGGCGAGCTCCCAGGGCTGATCCCCGAGGACGCCGTCCGCGCC
>NZ_JARBCJ010000043.1:0-19566 GCF_028803055.1 Mumia sp. | reverse complement strand
CTCCGTCCGGGTGAACCGGCTGACCGACTCGCGCAGCGCCTTCCGCTCGGGTGTCGACCAGGCGTCGTACGGGGCTGTCATCGATTCTCCTTGACGAGTGCGGCCGGGACGTCGGCCACACGGGCACGCAGCCACTCGCCGAGGGCCTTGGCCTGGGGGTCGAAGCGGGTCGAGGCGGCGACGCCGTCCCCGAGGAAGCGGTGGAGCACGACGTTGACGGCGCGCAGGTTGGGCAGCGGGTGGATCTCGAGCTCGAGCTCGGCCGCCTCCGGCAGCAGTGCCCGGACGCGGGCGTCGTCGAGGAAGCCGACCAGCCAGGCGAAGGCGGCGTCAGGATCGGCGACGTCCTGCCGGATCCACACACCGACGTTGGCGTCGCCGCCCTTGTCGCCGCTGCGGGCGTGCAGGACGTGTCCGAGCGGCACGGAGACGGTCTCCTGCGTGGTCGACTCGTCGGCGCCCTGCTCGCTCGCGGCACCGCTCGCGGCCGTGTCGACGGCGGTCTCCGGATCGGCGGTCGTACGTGGTGGCTCGACCTCGATGCGCGTCCCGTCAGCGAGCACGACGGTGTGCGGCACGAGGTCCTGAGCGAGGTATCCGGCCGTGTAGACCCCGTACGGTGTGGCGGCCGCAGGCGGCCGCGTGGCGGTGAAGCCGGGGTACGAGGCAAGAGCGAGCTCGACCGCGGCCGAGGAGAACGCGCGTCCCACGGGGTCGGGCGAGGAGTCCTTCACGTGGCACCGCAGGAGGGTGGTCGCACGCGCCTGGGTGTCGGGGTCGGGCACGTCGGTCCGGTCGAGCTGCCACTCGATCTCGGCCGGCATCCCGGTCGGGGAGCCGGCGAGGGCGTCCTCGACCTGCGCGCGCACGAGTGCGGCCTTGGCCTCGATGTCGAGTCCGGTCAGGACGAGCTCGACGCTGTTGCGGAAGCCGCCGAAGGAGTTGAGCGCGACCTTGGTCGTCGCGGGCGGGGCCGAGCCACGGACCCCGCTGATCGCGACCCGGTCCGGACCGTCCTGGGTGAGCGTCACGGAGTCGAGGTGTGCGACGACGTCCGGGCCGGCGTAGGCGGGGCCACCGATCTCGTACACGAGCTGCGCCGTGACCGTGTCGACGGTGACGACGCCACCGGTGCCGGCGTGCTTGGTGATGACGCTGCTGCCGTCGGCCGCGACCTCGGCGATCGGGAAGCCCGGGTGGAGCAGGAGCTTGGGGTCGAGGTCGGCGAACCCGGCGAAGTTGCCGCCGGTGGCCTGTGCCCCGCACTCCACGACGTGGCCCGCGACGACGGCACCCGCGAGCGCGTCGAGGTCGTCGCGCCCCCAGCGGTGGGCGTGGATCGCCGGTCCGACGACGACCGAGGCGTCGGTCACGCGTCCGGTGACGACCACGTCGGCACCGGCGTCGAGGGCGGCAGCGATGCCGAACGCGCCGAGGTAGGCGTTGGCGGTGATGGGCGTCTGGCCACCGTGACCGACGAGGCCGAGCTCTCCGGCCCGCTCACGGAGGTCGTCACCCTCGACGTGGGCCACCGAGATGTCGAGGCCCTGGTCGGCGGCGATCTCGCGCAGCTTCGCGGCCAGGCCCGCGGGGTTGAGCCCGCCGGCGTTGGTGACGATGCGGACCCCGCGCTCCTTGGCGAGACCCATGCAGTCGGTCATCTGCCGGACGAATGTCTTGGCGTAACCGAGGGACGGGTCCTTGATCAGGTCCCTGCCGAGGATGAGCATCGTCAGCTCGGCGAGGTAGTCACCGGTCAGGTAGTCGAGGTCGCCGTCGGTGAGCATCTCGCGCATCGCGCCGAGACGGTCGCCGTAGAAGCCGGAGCAGTTGCCGATGCGGATCATGACGCGTCCTCCGTGCCCCGCGCGCCGCGCGGTTTGGGATCGGGCCCGGGCAGGCCCGCGAATGCCTGGACGATGTCGAGCCACTCGTCGGCGGCCGGTCCCTCCGCCGTCACGTCCACGTCGTCACGCACGCGCCGCCGGGTGGCCAGCAGCGCGAAGTCGTAGCCGTCTCCGGTGACGCGGTCGGGGGCGTCCTCGGGCCCCCAGGCCCACGTGTCACCGTCGGGGCCGACCAGCTCGAGCCGGACCGGCGCCGCAGGGACGTCGCGGCCGCGGACGAGATAGGCGAAGCCGCGCGTGCGGAAGCCGAGGTAGGCGACGTGCTTGGCACGGACCGTCGGCGGCAGCTCGACGTCGAGCGCCTCCGCCACGTCGTGCCCGTGCGCCCAGGTCTCCATCAGCCGCGCGGTCGCCATCGAGGCGGGGCTCATCGGAGGTCCGAACCACGCGATCTTGTCTCCGTGGGGGACGGCCCGCAGCGCGTCGGCGAGCCGGACGCGACCGTCGCGCCACCGAGCGAGCAGCTCCGACGGCGCGAGAGCCGCCAGACGCTCGGCCTCGGCGTCGACGTAGCCCGCCGGGTTCTCGACGGCGCTCTTGATCAGGGCCGCGAACGCCTCTCCACCGTCGACGGCGGCCAGGGAGGCCTCGTCGGTCCAGTGGAGGTGGGCGACCTGGTGGGCGATCGTCCATCCCTCGGCGGGGGTCGGTCGCGACCACCCGGCGTCGTCCAGGTCGGCGACCAGCGCGTCGAGCTGGTCGCTCTCGGCGGCGAGGTCGGCGAGGACGGCTTCGAGGACCTCGTCGCGGCGCGGGGCCGTGGAGGTCGTGGGATCGGGCGAGTCAGTGGTCATTCAGCGCTCCAGCTCGGTGTCGAGGGTGATAGCCCAGGTGTCGAGGATCGAGGTACGGCGTGCGGTGTCGTCGGTGAGTGAGGCGGCCAGACCGAGGCCGCGCAGGAGGTCGAGGGTGGCCTGCACGAGCTGACGGTTGCGCCCGCGGCTGTCGTCGATGCCGAGGAGCGCGACGGCGTACGCGTGGATCTCGCGACCGACTCGGCGCTCGAGCGGTGCGACGGCGTCGCGCAGCTCCTTGTCGGTCCGTGCCGCGACCCAGAGCTCCAGCGCCGCGAAGAACACCGGCGACACGAACTGTGTCGCCAGCGCGTCGAGCACCGCTCGGGTCCTGTCCTCCTGCGGGAGGTTGGAGATCGAGAGGGCCATCTCGTCACGACGCCGCTCGGTGATGTGCTCGACCGCGGCGATCACCAGCGCCTGCTTGCTCGGGAAGTGGTGCAGCTGCGCGCCGCGGGACACGCCGGCGCGCTGCGAGATGACCGTCGTGCTGGTGCCGGCCCAGCCGAGCTCGACGAGGGAGTCGACGGTCGCCTCGAGGAGGCGCTGCCGCATGGCGCGGCTGCGCTCCCCCTGGGTCGTGCGAGTGGTCTCGGTCACCTCGGCATCATCGTCCGAAACTTACAAACAGTCAACCCTGTCTTTTTTTGGCTTCACTTCGAGACGCGGCCCCGGGCGGCCCCCTAGGCTGGCCTCGTGCGCATCGCCTCCCTTCACCTCTACCCGGTGAAGTCGACCGCCGCGATCGACGTGGACCGTGCGCAGATCGAGCCGTGGGGTCTCGCGCACGACCGCCGCTGGCTGGTGGTCGACGCGGCGGGCGCCAGGGTCAGCGCGCTGACCCGCCCGGTCCTCCTCACGGTCCGCGCGACGCCGACCGCAGACGGGCTGCGCCTGTGCGCGCCCGGGCACCGCGAGCTCGACGTCGCGGTCCCGACCGCCGGCCCCTCGGTCGGTGTCAGCGTCACGCGGCAGCCCGAGCTCACGTACGCCGGCCAGGAGGCGGCCGACTGGTTCACCCGGGTCGTCGGCAGCCCTGTCCGCCTCCTGTGGCAGCGCGACCCCCGCGAGCGCCCGGTCTCCGCCTCGCACGGCGGCCGCTCCGGCGACGTCCTGTCGCTCGCCGACACCGCGCCCATCCTGCTGACGACCACGCCCTCCTTGGCCCGTCTGAACGCCTGGATCGCCGAAGGCTCCGATCCGGCTGCCCTGCCGATGGCACGGTTCCGTCCCAACGTGGTCGTCGAGGGTGATCTCGAGCCCTTCGCCGAGGACGGTTGGCGGGCGGTGCGTCTGGGGGCGGCAGCCTTCCGGTTCACCGAGACCTGCGACCGCTGCGCGGTGACCGGGATCGACACCGCCACTCTCCACCGCGGAAAGGAGCCGATCCGCACCTTGGCACAGCACCGCAAGTGGGACGGTGCCACGTGGTTCGGCATCCGGATGCTGCCGACCGACCTGGGTGTGCTCGAGGTCGGCGATCCCGTGGACGTGCTCGAGTCGGCCTAGCGTGGGGGCATGACCACCATCGCCGTCATCGGAGCAACAGGGTTCGCCGGAGGCGCGATCGCGTCCGAGGCCCTGGCCCGCGGGTACGACGTCATCGCCGCCGCGCGTGACACCGCCTCGATCGATCCCGCCGACCACCAGACCGTCCGCGACGGCGACGTCTACGACGCCGAGTTCGTCGACGGGTTGGCTCGAGACGCCGACGTGCTCGTGGTCGCGGTCCCCCATCACGCCGAGGATCGCGACCTGATCGACGCGGTCCCCGGCCTCACCGACGCCGTGCGGCGGCACCGGCGGCGTCTCGGCGTGGTCGGTGGCGCAGGGTCGCTCCGAGTCTCGCCGGACGGGCCGATCCTCATGGAGACGCCGCAGTTCCCGGAGTCGGCGAAGCCCGAGGCCCGCGCCGCCTACGCCGTGCTGGACGCCCTCACGCGGACGACCGAGGACGTCAACTGGTTCTCGGTGAGCCCGTCGGCGGTGTTCGGACGGCTCTCGGACGTCCCCCGGCGCGGCACGTACCGGCTCGGCGGCGACGACCTCCTGAGCGAGCCCGACGGCAGTTCCTCGATCTCGGCACCCGACTTCGCGCAGGCCTTCGTGGACGAGATCGCGAGTCCGACCCACTACCGGGAAAAGTTCACCGTCGGCTACTGATCACCGACGGTCGCCGCTCCGAACTGCGGCGCCCGTCCCTCGTGGTTACGCTCCCCAGAACCGGTGTCGGGGGCCGGCCACGAGGGGAGCGGTGCGCGATGACCGAGGACGACCGACCCGTCGAGGACGTGCTGGCGCACCTCACCGTGGAGCAGAAGGCGGCACTCACCTCGGGGAGCGACTTCTGGCACACCCAACCGATCGAGGACGCCGGTGTCGGCGCGATCATGCTGACCGACGGCCCCACGGGTCTGCGCAAGCAGGCGGGCGATCCGGGTCTTTCCCTCGGCCTCGCAGAGAGTGTCCCCGCGACGTGCTTCCCCGTCGCGGCGTCCCTAGGCTCGACGTGGGACGTCGACCTGGTGCAACGGGTGGCGGCCGCGATCGCGCGCGAGGCGCGCGCCGAGGGCGTCTCGGTGGTCCTCGCGCCCGGCATCAACATCAAGCGCTCGCCGCTGTGCGGGCGCAACTTCGAGTACCTCTCGGAGGACCCGTACCTCTCCGGCGAGCTCGGGCTCGCGTTCGTCCGCGGGCTGCAGTCCGAGGGCGTCGGCGCCTCGGTCAAGCACTTCGCCGCCAACAACGCCGAGACCGACCGGATGCGTGTGTCGGTCGATGTCGACGAGCGGACGCTGCACGAGATCTACCTCGCCGCGTTCGAGCGTGTCGTCACCGCTGGTGACCCGTGGACGGTCATGGCGTCGTACAACAGGATCAACGGCACCTATGCCACCGAGAACGCCTGGCTGCTGCGCGAGGTCCTGCGCGACACGTGGGGGTATGACGGGGTCGTCGTCTCGGACTGGGGAGCCGTGCACGACCGGGTGGCGGCGCTGCGGGCCGGGACGGATCTCACGATGCCGCCGTTCGGAGACGATGCCGCCGTCGTCGACGCCGTACGCGACGGCACGCTCGACGAGAGCGTGCTCGACGAGGCCGTACGGCGGGTGCTGGCCCTTGTCGACCGGGCCGGTGCCGCCGATGGTCGAGACGACGCGGACCCGCCCGACCACGCCGCCGCCCACACGCTCGCCCGAGAGGCCGCCGCCGCGGGAGCGGTCCTGCTCAAGAACGAGCGTGTCGGCGGAGTCCCCGTGCTGCCGCTCGCGGAGTCCGCCCCCGTCCTCGTCGTCGGCGAGCTGGCTCGGACGCCGCGGTTCCAGGGGGCGGGGTCGTCGCAGGTCACGCCGACCCGCGTCGACGTGCCGCTCGACGCGCTCCGCGAGGCGATGGGCGAAGGGCTCGCGTTCGAACCGGGATACACCCTCGGCGGCACGCCCGACCAGGACCGCGGTCTGCGCGCCGCCGCGGTCGAAGCGGCGCAGGGTGACCGCACCATCGTCTGCTTCCTCGGACTGCCCGACAGCGACGAGTCGGAGGGGTACGACCGTACGAACCTCGACCTGCCGCCCGGCCAGATGGAGCTCGTCCAGGAGCTCGCCGTCGTCAGCACGCGGGTCGTCGTCGTGCTCGCCAACGGCGGGATCGTCGCCCCGGTCGCCTGGTCCCGCGACGTCCCCGTGATCCTGGAGATGTGGCTCGGCGGCCAGGCCGCAGGCTCAGCGGTCGCCGACCTGCTCCTCGGACGGTCGGAGCCGACCGGACGGCTGGCCGAGACCATCCCGTTCCGCCTCGAGGACACGCCTGCCTACCTCGACTTCCCCGGGCACCTCGGGCACTCCCGCTACGGCGAGGGCGTGTTCGTCGGCTACCGCTACTACGACGTCAAGCGGATCCCGCCGGCGTACCCCTTCGGGCACGGTCTCGGCTACACCACGTTCGCCCAGAGCGATCTGACCGTCGAGGTCACCGGCGAGGGTGACGACGTCCGGGCCATGGTCGCGGTGACTGTGACCAACACGGGGTCACGCCGGGGCACCGAGGTCGTCCAGGTCTACGTCTCCGACCTGTCGGCACCGGTCGCCCGCCCCGAGCGCGAGCTCAAGGGATTCGCGCGCGTCACGCTCGACGCCGGCGCGTCGGAGCGGATCGACCTCGAGCTCGGTCCGCGCGCGTTCGCGTACTGGCATCCCGTCCTGCGGCGCTGGGTGGTCGAGCCGGGCACGTTCACCGTCTCGATCGGCGCCTCGTCGGCCGACCTGCGCAGGAGCGTCACGGTCACCGTGGGCGGCGAGGAGCTCAGGAGGCCGCTGGCGGCCGACTCGACACTGGCGGAGTGGAGCGCTGATCCTGCCGGGGCGCGGCTGCTCACGCGCGCGTTCGGCGACGCCGCGGCCAGGTCGGCGGTCGCGGAGCAGCCCATGGCCGCGCAGATCCCGCTGTCGGTGCTCGCCGGCCTGGCCGGCATCCCGAGATCGACGGTGGACGCGCTGGCCGAGGAGGCCGCGAGCCAGCAGGGGCCCCCCGGAGACGCCGTCAGCCCGGGACCTCACTGATCTCGGCGCGCGTGGCGGACAAGGCGTCGGCGAGAGCGTCGACGTCGACGGTGATCCCGACCCCGTGCCCACCGCCGCCGATCGAGATGGCGCCGGTGATCGCCGAGTCGATCACGACCGGCCACGCGGTCGTGCTCCCCAGCGGCGTGATGGTGCCGCGCTCGTAGCCGGTCACCGCCTTGGCCGTCGCGGCGTCGGGCATCGAGATGCGGTTGACTCCGAGGAGGGACCGCAGGCGGGGCCAGGACAGCTCTCGGTCACCCGGGACCATGACGAAGAGGTAGTCGTCGTCGCTCACGCGGAGCACCAGCGTCTTGACCAGCGCCCGTGGCTCGATCCCCCGGGCGGCGGCCGCCTCCTCGAGGGAGCGCACACGTCCGTGGCGCGTGACGGTGTGCGAGAGACCCAGCGCCTCGGCGGCGGCGATCGCGCGGGCGGACTGATCGGACGGGTCGGCCCCGGTCTCGGTGGTGGAGTCGGTCATGGGCACCATCGAAGCACGCAGGCCAGACGGCCGGGTCACACCATGCGGCGCACGATCCCGAGCGGGGCCTTCCGCAGGACGAGCGCGATCGGCCGCCACGGCCACGGGGGCACGATGCGCTCGGGCTTCTCGCTGTCGATCGCCTCCACCAGCGCCTTCGACCCCGTGATCGTGTCGACCATGCCCTTCGGCTTCTGCTCGACCTTGTCGTTCATCTCCGAGGCGATGTAACCGGGGAAGACGGTGGTCACCGCGATGTCGTGGCCCTTGCGGTTGACCAGGTCCGACCGGATCCCCTCCGCGAGCTGCGCCAGACCTGCCTTGGTCGCCGAGTAGGTCGTCATCGAGCTCGGCATCCCCCGCATCGCCGACACCGACGAGACGACGACGAGGTGTCCGGCGCGCCGGGCGTAGAAGTGCTCCATCGCCGCCTCGCACTGCGCCAGCGCGGCGACGAAGTTCGTCTCGGCGGTCTCCCGGTTCGCCTCGAACTTCCCCGTACCGATGCGCGCGCCCTTGCCCAGACCAGCGTTGACGACGACCCGGTCGAGCCCGCCGAGGTCGCCCGCTGCCGCCTTGAACACCGAGAAGACCTGCTCGTGGTCGTTGACGTCGAGCGCGTGGACGACCACGCGGATCGACGGGTGCGCCGCCTCGAGCTCTGCCTTGAGCGCCTCGAGTCGGTCGACGCGGCGCGCGGTCAGTGCGAGGTCATGGCCCTTCGCCGCCCAGACACGGGCCATGCCGGCCCCGATGCCGGAGCTGGCGCCGGTGATGAGGATCGTCTTGCGCATGAGGTCTCCTGGGTTCGGGGAAGCGGGTCAGCGGTACGTCACGAGGTCGGTCGGCAGGTGGGTGTGCTCGTTGAACGAGATCAGGGTGCGTCCCGTCGAGCCGGTGATCAGGGTGGTGACGCCGGCGTTGATGGCCACCGTGCTGAGGCGCGGCCACAGCGACTGGGCCTCGGGCGTCCACGTCTCGGCGTCGCCGGCCAGCACGTGCGCGGCGACGACCGCCAGCGGTCCCCCCGAGGTGAACACGACCACCGACTCGCGTCCGTCCAAGGAGTCGGTGAGCCGGTCGAACGCCGCGAGCACGCGGTTGGTGAAGTGCGCGTACGACTCGGCGTAGTCGCCGTCGTGACGACCGCTGGTCCAGCGACCGAGCGCCCCCAGGAAGATCTTCTGGAACTCCTTGGGGTCGGTCACCGTCCCCGCGCGTCCCGGGGCGTAGGCCTCGACGACCGACTCGTGCGCAAACTCGTCCCAGCCGTCGTCGACGTCGTACCCGTCCGACGGGCCCGCCGCGTCGAGCGCCGCGATCGCCGTCTGCGCGTGCCGCTTCATGGAGCCGGCGACGGCGCGCGTCGGCAGGAACCCTGAGGCTTCCCACGCCTGGCCCAGCGCGGTCGCCTGGGCGAAGCCGCGCTCGGAGAGCCGGTCGTAGTCGTCGGTGCCGAAGGACGCCTGGCCGTGCCGTACGAGGTGGATCGCGCTCATCGGCCGACCCGCGCGCCCGCCGTGCGCGCTCCCCCGCGCGCCTCGTCCTCGGCGGCGGCCTTGCGGGCGACGCGCAGCATGGCGGCGCGGTAGAGCCACGGCGCGAACCGCTTGGTCGCGTAGGCGATGCGAGCGTCGCGGTCGGGGAGGATGAGGTGCTTGCCGGCGTCGAGCTGGCGCAGCACCTCGGCGGCGACGGTCTCGGCGCTCCGCTTCGAGCCGTCGATGAGCTGACGCGCGGACGCGCTCGCCTCGGGGTCGGCGCTGCGGATCGAGTCGGCGAGGTTGGTGCGGAAGAACGAGGGGCAGACGACGGAGACACCCACGCCGTACGGCTCGAGCTCCCACCGAAGGGTCTCGCTGAGGGCGACGACGCCGGCCTTGACCGCGTTGTACTCGCTCATCCGCGGCGGGTGGACCAGGCCCGCGGCCGATGCGGTGTTCACCAGGCGACCCGACCGCTGCTCCTTGAGCAGCGGCGCGAAGGTCCGGCAGCCGCGGGCGACGCCGAGCAGGTTGATCTCGGTGATCCACTCCCAGCCGTCGCTGGTGGTGAGGTCGATCCCGCCGCCGGCTGCGACGCCGGCGTTGTTGACGACGAGGTCGATGCCGTGCCAGGTCTCCTGGACCCAGGCAAGCGCACGCGACCAGTCGTCGTCGCTGCGCACGTCGAGGCGCTGGTAGGTCACCGCGTCGCCCAGGATCGACAGGGTGGCGGGCACGTCGTCGTGAACGTCGGTGGCGAGGACGCGGCACCGGCGACCGACGAGCTGGGCCACGAGGGCGAGCCCGAGGCCGGAGGCCGCTCCGGTGACGAGGACGCGGTCTCCTGTGCTGAGGCTCATGCGCCAGAGCGTACCGAGCGGGCGCTTACCTCCGGAACGGAGGCTTTGGAGGCGGCTCTCCGCTCGGTAGAATTGACGATTGGGACGCGACCTTCGTCTCGCCCTGCCCACGGGCTGTGAAGTCCTCCAGCCCGGTCGGCAGACCCGACGGCCGTCCCGCCAGGGACCCCTCCCCCGCCCAGCAGTGGCGGTCGGCGATGTGGGTGCCGCGACCGCCCGGGACGCGCCTTCGCGCGGCTCGTCGACGACGAGCGACACCTGTGTGGTCTCCAGAGGAGAAGCCATGAGACCGGGCTGGGCGAGTCCTGCGCGCCAGGAACTCGGTCGGCCCCGCAACGAGAGGAGTCAGAAGTGCCGAACGCTGCCCCGTCGTCGACTCAGGAGAGTCCGCGAGTGGACGACGCCAAGGCTCAGCGTGCTGCCGCCAAGGCGTACGCGAAGGCTCAGCGTCCCTGGTACCGCAAGAAGCGTTTCATCATCCCCCTCGCGCTCGTGGTGGTGGGAGTGATCGCCGTCTCGAGCGGGGAGGAGAGCGAGGCCGGATCCACGACGACCGGCTCTTCGACGACATCGGAGGGGAACGCAGCGCCGAAGCCGTCGTACACCAAGAGCCAGGAGGAGGCGATCGAGGCCGCCGAGTCCTACCTCGACACGGGACACTTCTCCAAGAAGGGCCTGATCGGCCAGCTCTCCTCGTCGGCCGGCGAGGGGTTCACGCGCGCCGAGGCCGAGCACGCCGTCACGACGGTCGACGCCGACTGGAAGGCGGAGGCCGTGGAGGCGGCCGAGTCCTACGTCGAGCTCGGGGGCTTCTCCCGGAGCGGGCTGATCGACCAGCTGACGTCCTCGGCCGGCGAAGGGTTCACGCAGGCCGAAGCCGAGTACGCCGTCACGAAGGTCGGCCTCTGAGACCAGCGTCCTCGACACTCCGCAGCACCCGCGCCCGACCGGCAGCAACGCCGCCGGTCGGGCGCACTCGTCTCTTCTCCCCTCGTTCACTCCCGTGTCACGGTTGTGTAACGAGTCATGGGAGCGCTCCCAAGATCCTTGACGCAATCTGTGACGGCGATCACAGTGTCTGTGGGAGCGCTCCCATCAGACGGGGGCGGCGAAGGAGAGGATCACCGTGTCACACACACGCCGTTCGCGTTTGCTGGCTTCAGCAGCAGCGCTCGTCATGATGTCGTCGCTCGCCGCGTGCGGCGGGGACAGCGACGACGAGTCCGGGAAGGACGTCACGCTCCGCGTGAACCTGTTCGGCAAGTTCGGGTATGCCGACCTCTACAAGCAGTTCGAGAAGGAGAACCCGGGCGTCAAGATCGTCGAGACCGCCGAGGGCGACCTCGGCAAGTACAACACGCAGCTCACCCAGCGGATCGCCGCGGGGACGGGCGCGGGAGACGTGGTCGCGATCGAGGAGGGCCAGGCGGTGAACTTCCTGGCCAGCGCCGACAAGTTCGTCAACCTCCAGGACCACGGGGCCAACGACCTCAAGGACCAGTACCTCCCGTGGAAGTTCGAGGGCGCCACCACCGCCGACGGCTCCACCACGATCGGGCTCGGCACCGACGTCGGAGGGCTCGCGATGTGCTATCGCCGTGACCTCTTCGAGAAGGCCGGCCTGCCGACCGACCGCGAGCAGGTGGCCGCCCTGTGGCCGACGTGGGACGCCTTCATCGCCACCGGCCAGAAGTTCCAGGCGGGCATGAAGGGCCAGAAGTCGAAGTTCATCGACAGCGCCACCAACACCTACAACTCCATCCTCATGCAGGGAGCCGACCACACCTACTTCGACAAGGACGGCGAGCTCGTCATCGAGAGCAACCCCGCGATCAAGACCGCGTGGGACAAGGCGCTCGAGATGGACGAGAAGGGCATCTCGGCCGAGCTGAAGTCGTTCTCGCCGGAGTGGAACGCCGGCTTCAAGAACGGCGACTTCGCCACGATCGCCTGTCCCGCCTGGATGACCGGCTACATCAAGGACCAGGCCGGTGACGCGAACGCCGGCAAGTGGGACATCGCCACCGTCCCCGGCGGTGCCGGCAACTGGGGCGGCTCGTGGCTGGCCGTTCCGGAGGCCAGCGAGAACCAGGACATCGCGATCAAGCTCGTGAAGTTCCTCAGCAGCGCCGACGGACAGCTCGCCGCGTTCAACGCGGTCGGCAACCTCCCCTCCAACCCGACGCTGTACGACGATCCCGCGCTCAAGGAAGCGACGAACCCGTACTTCAGCGACGCACCTGTGGGCCAGCTGTTCGTGGCCGGCGCGGCCAACCTCGAGCCGGTCTTCCTCGGCGCGAAGAACCAGCCCGTGCGTGACGCCGTCGAGAACTCGATGCGTGCGGTGGAGAACGGCAAGCGCAGCCCGAGCGAGGGATGGAGCACGGCCGTCAAGGACGCCGAGAAGGTCGCGGGGTAGGTCCGGCACGGCTCGCACCGGCGAGCCCTCACGCCCGTGGTGCCCGCGCCGCGCCCCCTACCGTGGCGCGGGCACCACGTGTCCAGCTCTCCACCTCGGACCAGGAGCCCGACATGCACCTGCGCGACCGGCTCGCCCGGATCGACATCCACGGCGCGCCGTACTTCTTCATCGCCCCGTTCTTCATCCTCTTCGGGATCTTCGGAGCGTTCCCCCTCGTCTACACCCTCTGGGTCTCGCTCCACGACTGGAGCCTGCTCGGCGGCAACGAGGGGTGGGTCGGGCTCGAGAACTACAGCGAGCTTCTCGCTGACGGCTACTTCTGGAACAGTCTGCTCAACACCTTCGCGATCTTCCTGATCGCCACGATCCCCCAGCTGATCGCCGCGCTCGCCCTCGCCCAGGTGCTCAACTCCAGCCTGCGCGCCCTCACCTTCTGGCGGATCGGCGTGATCATCCCGTGCGCGACCTCGGTCGCGGCGGTCGGGATCATCTTCACGATGATGTTCGCCCGCGACTTCGGGGTCGTGAACTGGCTGATCGGTCTGGTCGGCGTCGAGCCGATCGCGTGGAACCAGGAGCGCCTCCCGTCGTGGATCGCGATCGCCACGATGGTCGACTGGCGGTGGACGGGCTACAACGCGCTCATCCTGCTGGCGGCACTCCAGGCCGTCCCCAAGGACCTGTACGAGTCGGCCCGCCTCGACGGCGCGTCCGCAGCCCGGCAGTTCTGGTCCATCACCATCCCCATGCTGCGTCCCACGCTGATGTTCGTCGTCACGGTCTCGACGATCGGCGGGATCCAGCTGTTCACCGAGCCGCTCCTCTTCAACCCCGGAGCGAACTCGATCACCGGTGGCGACACCCGGCAGTTCCAGACGAGCGCGATGTACGTCGTCGAGCAGGCCTTCACCGGCCAGCGCTTCGGCTATGCGGCGACGATCGCCTGGATCCTGTTCGTGGTGATCGTGGTGGTGTCGCTCGTGAACTCCCTGCTCGTACGCCGCATCCGATCGGTCGACTGAGGAGCATCCGATGACGACACCCTTGACCACATCCGTCGCGCTGCCAGAGCTCGTCGACGAGCCCGACGAGCCCCCGCACCGCAGACGGGGCCGCTCCCGGCTCCACCGCGCCTCGCCGCTGACCTACCTGACGCTCACCTTCGTGCTGATCGCGTCGGTGGCCCCGCTCTACTACATGGTCGTGATGGCCTCGCGTCCCAACAGCGACATCACGAGCAACCCCCCTCCGATCACCCCGGGAGGCGAGCTCCGCGACAACGTGACCCGCGTGTTCGACAACCCCGACGTGGTCTTCGCCCAGGCGCTGCTGAACTCGCTGCTTGTCTCCCTGGTCGCGACGATCACCGTCGTCACGCTGTCGGCCCTGGCCGGGTTCGCGTTCGCCAAGCTGCGCTTCCGCGGCAAGAACGTGTATCTGCTCGCGGTGATCGGCACGATGATGGTGCCGGTCCAGCTGGGGCTGGTGCCGCTCTACATGCTCATGGGCTGGGTCGGCCTCGCCGGCAGCCTGTGGTCGGCGGTGCTGCCCTTCCTCGTGACCGGGTTCGGCGTGTTCTTCATGCGTCAGTACATCATCCAAGCCATCCCCGACGAGCTCATCGAGGCAGCCCGCGTCGACGGCGCGTCCACCTTCCGGATCTTCGCCCAGATCATCTTTCCCGCGCTGCGCCCCGCGGTCGCCGTGCTCGGCCTGCTCACCTTCATGGAGCGGTGGAACGACTTCATGTGGCCCTACCTCACGCTCTCGCCGGAGAACCCGACCGTCCAGGTCGCCCTGTCGCGACTCTCGGGCGGCTACTACACCGACCAGGCGCTGGTGATGGCGGGCACGCTGCTCGCCACCGTGCCCCTGGTGCTCGTCTTCGTCCTGTTCGGCCGCCGCATCGTCGGCGGAATCATGGAAGGTGGAGTCAAGGCATGACCGACCTCGTCACAGAGCCGCTCACCACGCTCGCCACGGCGTTCCCTCCGGACTTCACGTTCGGCGCCGCGACAGCGGCCTATCAGATCGAGGGCGCGGTCACCGAGGACGGGAGGACGCCGTCCATCTGGGACGTCTTCTCCGCCGAGCCCGGCCGCGTGCACAATGGTGACACCGGTGAGGTCGCCTGCGACCACTACCACCGCATGCCGTCCGACGTGGCGATGATGCGCGACCTCGGCCTGAGGGCGTACCGGTTCTCCATCGCCTGGCCGCGCGTCCAGCCGGGAGGCCGCGGTCCCGTGAACGCCCGCGGCCTCGCGTTCTACGACCGCCTCGTCGACACGCTGCTGGAGAACGGGATCCCGCCCTGGGCGACCCTCTACCACTGGGACCTGCCGGTCGAGCTCGAGCAGGCAGGCGGCTGGCCGGCCCGCGAGACCGCGTACCGCTTCGCCGAGTACGCCGGCCTCGTCGCCGACGCCCTCGGCGACCGGCTGAGCGGGCTGATCACGATGAACGAGCCGTGGTGCTCGGCGTTCCTCGGTTACGGCAGCGGGGTCCACGCACCGGGTCGCCGCGACGGCGCGGCCGCGCTGGCCGCCTCGCACCACCTGCTCCTCGGGCACGGCCTGGCGGCGGAGTCGGTCCGGGCGGCGGCACCCGCGGTGCCGTTCGGCATCACCCTGAACCTCTACCCGACCTCGCCCGGTGTCCCCCCGACCTACGACGGCCCGGACCGGGCGGCCTACGACGACGCCGTCCGCCGCATCGACGGGATCTCCAACCGCTGGTTCCTCGACCCTGTCTTCGGGCGCGGCTACCCCAGCGACGTCGTGGAGGACGTCCGCTCGACCAGCGCGCTCGAGTTCGTGCGTGACGGTGACACCGACATCATCGCGGCGCCGATCGACTTCCTGGGCATCAACTACTACACCCGTCACGTCGTCGCGCCGGGCGCCTACCCAGGGTCAGCGGGGGTCGAGTTCCTCTCGCGCGGCTTCCCGGTGACCGCGATGGGGTGGGAGGTGGACCCGGATGGTCTGTACGACGTCATCCGCCGCGTGCACGACGACTATCCCGCCGTGCCGATCGTCGTCACCGAGAACGGCTCCGCCTACGAGGACGTGATGGGGGCCGACGGCGCCGTGCACGACGAGGCGCGCCTCGCCTACCTGCGCGACCACCTGGGTGCGATCGCTCGCCTCATCGCCGACGGTGTCGACCTGCGCGGCTACTTCGCGTGGTCGCTGATGGACAACTTCGAGTGGGCGTTCGGCTACGACAAGCGGTTCGGGCTCGTGCACGTCGACTACGCGACCCAGCAGCGGACGCCGAAGGCGAGCGCACGCTGGTACGCAGACCTTCTTGCCACGCACCGCAACGGTACGGAGCTGCCGAACGGGATACTGGGCCCATGACGGGCAGCCGGGCGGACGGGACGACGAAGCGCCCCACGCTCGAGCAGGTCGCAGCGCTCGCCGGTGTCGGACGCGGGACGGCGTCGCGGGTCATCAACGGTTCGCCGTCGGTGGCTCCGCAGACGCGCGACGCCGTCATGAAGGCCGTGGCCGATCTCGGCTACGTCCCCAACCAGGCGGCGCGCTCGCTCGTCACGCGACGGACGGGCGCGATCGCGCTGGTGATCTCCGAGCCGGAGGAGCGGCTGTTCAGCGAGCCGTTCTTCGCCGGGGTGGTGCGGGGCATCTCCAGCGTCATGGACGAGCGCGACCGTCAGCTGGTGCTCGTGCTGGTGCACGGAGCGGCCGAGCGACGCGACGAGCCCGCGGCGTACCTGAGCCCGCAGCACGTCGACGGCGCCCTCCTGCTGTCGCAGCACGAGGGCGACGACCTTCCCCAACGGCTGCGCGAGCGCGGTCTGCGCCTCGTCTTCGGCGGTCGGCCGCCGAGCGACGACGGTCAGAGCTGGGTCGACGTGGACAACGTCGGGGGTGCCCGTGCCGCCGTGGCCCATCTCCTCGCCCGACGGCGTACGACGGTTGCCACGATCGCGGGTCCCCCGGACATGCAGGCTGGACGCGACCGGCTCCTTGGCTACCGCGAGGCGCTCGACGCCGCCGGTGTCCCCTTCGACACCGACCTCGTCGCGACCGGCGACTTCACCGAGCTCGGCGGCTGGCGGGCGATGCGTCAGCTGCTCGAACACCGACCCGATCTCGACGCGGTGTTCGTGGCGTCGGACCCCATGGCGCTCGGCGCGCTCCGCGCGCTGCGTGAGGCGGGTCGGTCCATCCCGGACTCGGTCGCCGTGGTCGGGTTCGACGACTCACCGATGGCTGCGGTGAGCGACCCTCCGCTCACGACGGTGAACCAGCCGGTCGAGCTGCTCGGGCGCGAGGCGGCCGAGATGCTGCTCGCCCGCCTCGCCGACCCGGAGGGGGCGAGCCCTCGCAGCGTGGTGCTTCCGACCAGCCTGGTCGTGCGCGGCTCGTCCTGACCCGCGGGATCAGGTGGTGAGGGCCTCGTCCGACGTGTCGGTCCCGGATGTCACGGCCGAGGCACCCAGAAGCCCGAAGCACGCATGCCCGGCCGACTCTGCGTCGCCGCGTACGACGGCGGCCGCGAGGTCCTCGAGCCGCTCCCGCAGCTGTGGCGACTCCTCGGGCTCGGCGGTCTGCACGGCGAGGAGGTCGTCGAGGTCACCGAGCAGCGTGTCGCCGGCGAGCTTGCGGACGCACCGCCAGACCTCCCCGAACGCCGGCACCGTCCCGTCGTCGCCCAGCATCGCGATCCGCATGGCCTTCTGGCGGTGCTGCGCCGCAGCGCGGGCGATGCCGGCCATCACCGCCTCCCGAGCCGCGGCCACGTCGGGGCGTGGACGCGTGGCGATGCGGCCGGACAGGTCCTCGGCACCGGTCGGCGACTCCCGGACGAGCGCGCCGACTCCGTGCCGCACCTCGACCCGCCCCTGCGTCTCCAGCGCCGCGAGCGCCTGCGCCAGCGTCGCGCGGCTGACCCCGAGGTCGCGGGCGAGCTGACGCTCGGGAGGAAGCCGGTCTCCCGCGACCAGACCCTGCGCCTCGATGAAGTCAGAGATGTGCTGCGCGAGGTGCTCGTACAGCCGCGGACGGGCGACGGGTCCGGGCCCGCTGCGTCGACCCTCGGCCTTGCTCATGGCACCGAGGGTACTTGACTTTTGCGGACGTGGACCAGAGGCTAGGCCACTGTAACTGTGGTCTGGACCACACTGATCACCTCACCTGGGAGGGTCCCCCGTGTCCACCGAAATCATCGCGTTGGCCGCCCTCGCGCTGGTCTTCCTGATCGCGACCGTCCGCAGCATCAACATGGGCGCGCTCGCCCTCGTCGCCGCCTTCATCGTCGGCCTGAGCGTGTTCGGCGACGACACCGACGCGATCATCAGCGGGTTCCCCGGGGACCTCTTCGTGATCCTCGTCGGCGTGACCTATCTCTTCGCGCTCGCGAAGAACAACGGGACGGTCGACTGGATCGTCCACGGCGCCGTCCGGGCGGTGCGGGGACGCGTCGCGCTCGTGCCGTGGGCCATGTTCTTCGTCTGCGCGGTCGTCACCGGGATCGGCGCGGTCAGCCCCGCCGCGGTCGCGATCGTGGCGCCCGTCGCGATGGGCTTCGCGCACCGCTACCGGATCCATCCCGTGATGATGGGCATGATGGTCGTCGAGGGCGCCACGGGCGGCAGCTTCTCGCCGATCGGCATCTTCGGGAGCATCACCAACGGGGTCGTCGACTCCAACGACCTCGACGGCAGCCCGACGTTCCTCTTCCTCGCCGCGCTGTTCGCAGCGTTCGTCGTCGCGGCCATCACCTACGTCGCGTTCGGCGGCCGCGAGCTCATCCGGCGCGGCAAGGACGAGCGTGCGCTCGCGGAGATCGGCGCGACCGCCGGCGCGGCGAGCTCGTCGGCGACGCGCGTCCCGGTCACCGGGACGCCCGGCTCGGTCGTCGAGCGCGGCCTCGGCCACGAGGACGGCCCCGACGCGATCGACGACGACACCCGCCTCAACCTCGAGCGCTCCACGACTCTCCTCGGCCTGGTCGCGCTGATCATCGGAGCTCTCGCCTTCGACCTCGACGTCGGCTTCACCGCCCTGACCGTGGCCGTCGCCCTGACGCTGCTCTTCCCCCCGTCGGCCCGCGGAGCCGTCGAGAAGATCAGCTGGGGCACGATCCTCCTGGTCGGCGGCATCGTCACCTATGTCAACCTGCTCCAGAACCACGGCGTCGTGTCCTGGCTCGGCGACCGCGTCGCCGAGGTCGGTGCCCCGCTGGTCGCGGCGCTGCTGATCTGCTTCATCGGTGCGGTCGTGTCGGCCTTCGCGTCGACCACAGGCATCATCGGTGCCCTCATCCCGCTGGCCGTGCCGTTCCTGCTCACCGACCAGGTCAGCGCGATCGGCCTGATCGCCGCCCTCGCGATCTCCAGCTCGGTGGTCGACTGCAGCCCGTTCTCCACCAACGGCGCGCTGATCGTGGCGAACTCCGACGAGGCCGACCGCGAGCTCGTCTTCAAGCGGCTGATGCAGTGGGGCATGTCGATCGTCGTGGTCGCCCCCATCGTGACGTGGGCCGTCCTCGTCCTCCCGAGCGCGTGAGCGACCAGCACGAAGCCCGACCGGCGGGCGGCGACCACGCCGCCCGCCTGCGGGAGTCGTTCACCGTCCAGGCCGAGACGTTCGAGGAGCCGGCACTCAACGCGGCGTTCACCTCCGCGCTCGACTGGATCATCGAGGCCGTCGCTCCTCGCCCCACCGACCGCTGTCTCGACCTGGCTGCGGGCACGGGCCTGGTCGGGCGAGCGCTGTCCCCGCACGTCGCCGAGGTCACCTGCGTCGACACCACGGCCGCGATGGTGGATCGTGGGCGTCGCGCCGCCGCGGCCGAGCGGCTGAGCAACGTCGCGTTCGTCCTCGCCGATGCCACCACGCCGGTCGTCGCGCCGGGCAGCGTCGACGTGGCGGTCACCCGGTTCTCGCTGCACCACGTCCCCGATCCCGTCGGCATGCTGCGCGCGATGGTCGACGCCGTGCGGCCGGGCGGACGACTCGTCGTCCACGACCTCGCCGCACCGCGAGACCCGGCGGTCGCGGCCCACCAGGACGCGATCGAGAG
>NZ_JARBCJ010000042.1:0-19587 GCF_028803055.1 Mumia sp. | reverse complement strand
GACGCACCGGTGGCCGTCGTCCCGTCACCGAAGGTCCACGCGTAGGACGCGATCTCCCCGTCCGGATCGGACGACCCCGACGCGTCGAACGACGCCGACAGGTTGTCGGTCGACGACGTGAACGACGCGGTGGGAGCCTGGTTGACCGGTGGTGCAGTCACCGTGACGCTCTGCGTGACCGACGCCGTCGCTCCGTCGTCGTCGGTCACCGTCAGCTTGACCGCGTAGGTCCCCGCCGAGGCGTACGTCTTCTGCGGCGACGCACCGGTGGCCGTCGTCCCGTCACCGAAGGTCCACGCGTAGGACGCGATCTCCCCGTCCGGATCGGACGACCCGGACGCGTCGAACGACGCCGACAGGTTGTCGGTCGACGACGTGAACGACGCGGTCGGCGGAAGGTTCTGCGCCTCGCCCGTCGTCCCGGTGAGGTGGTGAGCCGCGATCTCTCCGGCCGGCAGGGCCCGCGGATAGACAGCGACCTCGTCGATGCGCCCGCTCAGGTTGTTGGACGTGCCGCGGTTCGGCCAGCTGCTCGAGAGCTGGTCGCTCCCGATGCGCCAGTAGCCGAGGTAGGCCTGGCCCCACTGCGTGTCCGTGCGCTGCCCGACCATCGTGCCGTCGAGATAGAGCTTCATGCCCGACTTGTCCAGGCTCGCCGCGAAGTGGTGCCACGTGTCGTCGTTGTAGCCGTTGCCCGACTGCACCGTCCGGATCTCGCCGGGGTTGACACCGAACGTCACTCGACCGCTGCCGTTGATGTAGAGAAGACGGTCGTGCGTCGAGGAGTTGCCGGTCTTTGAGCTGCCGAAGCCGGCGATCCTGCCACCCAAGATCGAGCTGGTACGGAACCAGCCCTCGATCGTGAAGGCGTTGGGCGCGAACCTCAGCTCGTTGGAGTTGATGCGCCCGCTGGTGCTTCCGTTGAGGCTCGACGCGGTGCCCGGAGACACCGCACCCGAGACGCCGCGTGTCACGCCCGAGCCCGCAGTCCCGTTGTCCGTGCCGCCCCAGTCCTGGACGCTGGTGCCCGAGGCCTCGTCGAGCCGGTAGTACAAGGTGGGCTTGCTGCCGAGGACGGCTCGGGCGTAGGGGCCGTACGGGGTACCGCCGCTGCCGAGCACCGAGGTGGACCCGTTGCCGCTCCAGCTGACGTTGTTGTCAGGGTCGGTGACCCGCACGCGGTAGGTGGAGGTCTGGCCGGCCGTGAGTCCGGTGTCCACGAA
Source organism: Mumia sp. (assembly GCF_028803055.1). Lineage (NCBI taxonomy): Bacteria > Bacillati > Actinomycetota > Actinomycetes > Propionibacteriales > Nocardioidaceae > Mumia > Mumia sp. The sequence continues at coordinate 18,364 of NZ_JARBCJ010000042.1, read as the reverse complement.
GGTGAGGGTCGGCCGGTGGTAGAAGTTGGAGCCCTGCGTCACCTCGTACACCGGGGTGGTCGTGTTGCCGTTGCGATAGACGCGGTAGGTGAGGCTTCCGCTGTCGGGATCGGTCGCGGCCTGCCAGGAGACCTGCGCGGTGCCCGGCGCCTTCGAGGTCACCGTCGGGGTCAGGCTGGGCGACGCGCTGGGTCCGACGTTGTTCGGCGCGAGCGACCGCTTGGCGAAGCGTACGAGGCCCTGCTGCGCGACGTTGTTGACCTTCGGGAACTCCCCGCCGTAGACCATGTAGTCGTCGTTGCCGGTCACGCTCCAGGCCGCCTGGCTCTGTCCTGTGAACGAGCCGACGTCGATCGTCGGGAACCAGTCGAGCAGTGTCGGGGACGGGTTGTTGTGGAAGCTCGGGTAGCCCATCGTGTCGCGCGACACGACGCCCGTGGCCTGCTTCGAGAGCGCCGTCGCCTGGTAGAAGTCCCACGGCTCCGTCTGGGCGAATCCACCGATGTTGCCGCAGTAGTGCTTGTGGCCGGCGGCGTACACCGCCTCCTTCGCCGGGTACACCGAGTACGTGTCACCGTGGCAGTCGTCGAGCCACGTGATCTGGCCGGTCGAGCTGGCTCGGAACGTGCCCTCGAACCCGCCACTCCCGTAGTAGTCGTAGCCGCTGCCGTAGACGCCGTCCTCGTCGGTGGCGAGGCTGAGGATCGCGGCGCCGTCGCCGGTGTTCTTCACGACCTGGTTCATCGGCCACCCGAGAGTCGCGCCGGACGTCGGGTCGACGGCGGCAAGGCCGCGGGCCTGGGCACCGTTGACGTTGCCGAAGTGCCCGCCGATCACGACTCGGGACCCGTCGGGCGTGATCGTCAGGGCGTTGACGCGATGGTCTGCCGCGGGCGCCCATGGCCGCACCGCCGCGTTCGAGGCGGCGAAGGCTGCGAGCCGGGTGCGGCTCTCGTTTCCGGCGCGGGAGAAGATGCCACCCGCGTAGACGGTGTCGTTGGTCGCGACGAGAGCGCGCACCTGCGAGTCCGTGCCGGTGTTGAAACCCGGGACAAGAGCGCCGGTGGCCGTGTCGAACGCGGCGATCCGGTAGCGGTTCTGCCCGCTCACCTGGGTGAACGAACCGCCGATGTAGAGACGAGAGCCATCGGGCGAGGCCGTGACGGCCAGCGCCTGTCCGTTCAGGTTGGGGTTGAAGCTGGAGATCAGCGCACCCGTCCTGATGTCGAAGGCCAGCATGTAGTTGCGAGTCACGACGTTCTGGCCTGCGGGCGACCCCGCAGGCCGCGCCTGCGTGAAGTTGCCGACGGCGTAGACCGTGTTGCCGACGACCTCCTGGTCCCACACCACCCCGTTGATCTGGACGGTGGGCAGCCCGTCCGCGGTGACGGTGACCGGCGTCGCGGGATCGGACGGTGCGGAGTCGGCCGGCGCTGGCGCGGTGACCGCGCCGAGGAGCGCCACGGTGAGCGCGGTGGCAGCACCGACGGCACCGAACCGGCGAAGGGTGGACTGGCGACGCATGAAGGCCTCCGAGAAAGGGTGGTCGAACGGTGACAACCTAGTCCGAGCAGGAGTCACGATCAGCAAGTTGTTCGTTTTGCGATGTCGCGTTCGGGACATCGCCGAGGTCAGGGCATGACACCTCTGAACGCCACGATGTCGGCGTCGCCGGAGTAGCTGACGCTCACGACCGCGCGTCGCGCGTCGGGCTTCGGGAGCTGGAAGACGTAGCGACCGGTCGCCGACCCGCCGACCGCGAGGCTCCCGTCGAAGGGTCGGGTCCGCTTGTCACCGAGCACCGGCGAGGCCGGCTGGTTCTGGCGGCCCACGTTCAGGTTCACGACCGCGTCGCCGAGCTGGACCGGCTTGCGGCTGTCGTTCGTCACGCGGACGACCACCACGACGCCGGGTCCCTCCACCTCACCAGCGCCTTGGGCCGAAGCACGGACGTCCTTCAGACGAACGACCGTCGCCGTGACTCCGTCTCCCATGTCGGCAGACTCGCTCATCGGAACCGGCTTCAAGGTCCCCGGATAGAGCCCGTCCGAGCCGTCGGACACGGACGTGCCGGGATCGGAGCCGGGCTCGTCCGTCGAGGGCGCGGAGCCGCCGTCGTCGGGTGCCGGTGTGTCGCCCGACGACTCCTCGGCCCCAGTCGTCGACGCTGCTCCGGCGGTCGCCGTCGGCTCGGCCTTCTCGCCCCGTGTCCCGGCCTCCGGCCCGTCGTCGCCGAGCACGAGCACCGCCACGACCAGGAGAACGACAGCCGTGACGACGCCCACTCCGACGACCACGACCAGGCGCCGCCGTCCCTCCGCGTTCTCGCTCACCGAACCGTCCCTCGCTCCTCGTCGCCCCGATGCTCTGAGCCTCTCGAGGCTAACGTGGCCGCGGAGCGATGTCCGCCGTTTCGGAGCACCGAGGCTATCGTCACGTCTACGATGACGCGGACCCGACCGGTCTCGAGACTCGAGGAGGAGCGTGACCGCGACGACCGCCATCGTGACGGTGAACTACGCATCGCACCGCCTCCTCGCGACGAACGAGGCGCTGCGGCAGGCTCAGGACGAGGGCCTGCACGTCGTCGTCGCCGACAGCTACTCGTCGGCAGGCAACCGCGACGCGGTGGCCGCTCTCTGCGCCGACCGAGGCTGGCAGCTGGTCCCCCTCGCCGGCAATCCCGGCTTCGGCAGCGCCGTCAACGCCGCGGTCGCCGCCCTCGACGAAACAGTCGCCACGCTGGTCCTGCTCAACCCGGACGCGTCCGCCCCCGCCCGCACCCTGTCTCACCTGGCCGACGCCGTCCGAGCCGACCAGGCCGCGATCGTCGCGCCGCGCATCGTGCGCCCTGACGGGTCGACGTGGTCGGAAGGCGGCGACATCCTCGTCGCCGAGGGCACCACCCGCACCGCGGGCGTACGGATCGAACAGGCGTCGCATCCCTGGCTGAGCGGCGCGTGCCTTGCCGTGTCGCGGCCACTGTGGGAGCGGCTCGGGGGGTTCGACGACGACTACTTCATGTACTGGGAGGACGTCGATCTGAGCTATCGCTGCGTGACGGGGGGCGGCCGCGTCGTGGTCAGGCGTGACCTCGAGGTCGTCCACGACGTCGGCGGCACCCAGGGGGGCGGACGTGCGAAGTCCGACCTCTACTACCGCTACAACTGCCGCAACCGGTTGCTGTTCGCGTCGAAGCACCTGACCGCCGACGAGATCCGCGGGTGGATCTCCACGGCGCCCTCGTACGCGCGGGACGTGGTCCTGCGCGGCGGGCGACGTCAGTTCCTCGAGCGTGGCCCGGGACCGCTCCTGTCCGCTGCGCGCGGATCGTGGGAGGGCTACCTCCACGCCCGGCGCGCGTTGCGCTGAGCGACGTCCCGCGTCATCCTCGGCGGCGTCCCGAGGCGACGCCCCGGGTCGAGTGCCCGCCCGCGATCTTCTCGAGGAGCTTCTCGTAGCCCTCGGCGACATCGTCCCAGCGGTAGAGCTCCGCTGCGCGGTCCTGGAGGCGCCGGCCCGCCGCCCTCATCTCTGCCGGGTCGGCCTCCGCGCGCTCGAGGCAGGAGGCGACGCCCTCCTCATCGCGGAACACGAGATCGTCACCACCGAGCACGCCGACGTTGAAGGACACGTCGTAGGCCGCGACGGCCGTGCCGGCGCCCATCGCACGCAGGAGCGACGGATTGGTCCCGCCGACCGAGTGACCGTGGACGTAGAGCAGGGCGTGCGCATAGAGCTGGTCGAGCAGCTCCTGGTCCCACACGCCGCCGACCAGCCTCACCCCGCTGTGCTCGCGCGCCGCGAGACCCTCGACCCGAGCCGTGTAGTCGTCGGCGTACGGCGCTGACCCCACGACGACCACCGGCAACCTGGCACCGGATCTCACGGCACCGTCGACGATCTCGGAGACATGGTTCTCCGGCTCGAACCGGGCCACGACGAGGTGGTATCCCCCGGACTCCAGCCCGAGGTCGGCGAGCCTGTCCGCGGGCGGGTCTCGAAGGATGGGTGCGCCGTACGCCAGCAGCTCGGTCGGCAGACCGAACTCGTCCTCGTAGTAGTCGGCGATTCCCTGCGCGTCCGCGATCACAGCGTCGGCCCAGCGCACCGACAGCGCCTCCGCCGCACGGTAGTAGCGCTTGCCGGCGCCGCCCCACTTGGCGCGCTTCCACTCCAACCCGTCGGCATGGAGCGCGGTGGGGATGCCCCGGAGGCGCAGAGCTGGCAGGAACGGGGCGTTGGCGGCGTTGAAGACCACCGCGGCGTCGTAGCGTGCACGGCCGAGCGAGACGTGGCCGACCGAGAGCGCGGTGTGCGACAAGGTCTCCAACGCCTTGCGCCGGGCCGCGGGCAGGTGCACCAGGGTCATACCGCGGTAGCTGTCCGCGCCTCCGCTCCCCCGGCAGTAGACCGTGACCTCGTGTCCTCGGTCGACGAGACGTCGGCCGACCTCCTCCACGGCGGTCTCGAACCCTCCGTACTGCGCCGGGACGCCGCGGGTGCCCAGCAGGGCGATCCTCATCGTGGGCCCCCGGAGGCCCGGTCCAGCGCGCGGAGCTCGCGCCACCACTTGACGAGCGCTGCCGCGAGCGCTGCCGCGTTGGCGAGCATGAGCGCGGTGTAGACGGCGGTGAACGCCGGCCCCCAGGCGAGCAGCACGAAGACGAGACAGAGGACCCCGTAGTCGGTCGGGAGCAGCAACCAGCGGCGCGCCGGGTGCTCCTCGCGGTCGACGTCGATCGTCGACCCACGTGACCCTGCCGGCCGGAGGGTCGGGACCAAGATCAGGCCGAAGAAGGTGACGACCGCCACGACCTCGTACGCCACCGGGACCAACAGCCAGCCGGCCTCGTCGTACGTCGGCCACCGGAACCAGGAGATCAGGACCGCCAGGTGGAGCGTGCTCGTCTTGATGCAGTCGATCATGTGGTCGAGCCACTCGCCGCTGCGCGAGCCGGCCCCCGCCAACCGGGCCAGCTGTCCGTCGACGGAGTCCATGACGTAGCCGAGGGCCAGGAGGACCGCGATCGCGCAGGCGGTCACCACGGTGGGCTCGGTCAGCGCCAGCAGGGCGATCGCGGCGGTGGACAGGGAGGCGCTGATCGCCGTCGCCTGGTTGGGCGTCATCCCGACCGTGCTGACGACCGCGGCCACCTGCCGACCGAGAGGTCTGTTGACGTGCCGCGAGTAGGCGGCGGTGCCCTTGGCCGGCTTCTGCGCCCGCCGGAGCGCGTCGAGAGCCTCCTTGACCGTCCTGGTCGCGGTGGTCACGAAGTCCGTCCCGCGCTGGGAGCCGAGGCTTGCCCGTCGCTGCCGGTTGACCGCGAACGCAGCCGCTGCACGCGAGACTCGACGCCCCAGCGGGTGACCTTCCGTACGGCCTCCACCACGATGCCGCCGTTCATCTTGGACTCACCCCGTTCGCGCTCCACGAAGGTGATCGGAATCTCCTGCAGAGTGAAGCCGCCTCGCACCGCGCGCCAGGCGAGATCGATCTGGAAGCAGTAGCCCTGGCTGTCGACGGGCTCGGCGACCAGCCTCTCCAGCACTTTCGCGTCGTACGCGCGGAACCCGCCGGTCGCGTCGCGGACGGGGAGACCGAGCGCAAGACGGGCATAGAGGCTGCCTCCGCGCGAGAGCAGCCGTCGGTGCCACGGCCAGTTGACGACACCACCCCCCGGCACCCAGCGTGAGCCGAGCGCCACGTCGGCGGACCGCAGCCCGGCAAGCAACCCGGGGAGGTCCTGCGGCCGGTGCGAGCCGTCGGCATCCATCTCCACGACCACGTCGTAGTCGCGCTCGAACGCCCACGCGAACCCGGCCAGGTAAGCGGCGCCGAGCCCCTCCTTGCCGGCTCGGTGGAGCACGAACACCTGGGTGTCCTCGCCGGCGAGACGGTCAGCGATCTCACCAGTGCCGTCGGGCGAGGCGTCGTCGGCGACGAGGACGTCCGCGGTCGGCACGCAGCGCCGGATACCGCTGACCGCACCCACGACGTTGTCCGCCTCGTTGTAGGTCGGGACGATGACGAGCGTGCGCGGAGCTCGCGAGGTGTCCGTGGACATGATGGATGATCCCCGTCTGGCTGAGGCGTGTACGAGGTTGCGACGCTATCAACTGAGCGGCGGTCGGGCGGACGATCGCACGATCCCGGCCCGTGGTGCGCGTCGCATCTCGTCTTGGGACAACCCGGTCAGACGCGACCTCTCCTCGGCCTACGGTGGACGGATGACTTCGGTTCTCGAGCGCTCGCGCGCCCGACGTCTCGCTCACGAGCTGGCGACGTTCGGCGCTGTCGGCCTGACCGGGTACGTCGTCGACGTCTCGGTGTTCAACCTCCTGCGGTACGCGGGTCCTGGGCTGCTTGAGGACAAGCCGTTGACCGCCAAAGCGATCTCCGTGTTCGTCGCCACGCTCGTGACCTACTTCGGCAACCGCACGCTCACGTGGCGGCACCGCGCTCGGGCCAGCCGACTCCGTGAGTACAGCCTGTTCTTCGTCTTCAACGGGATCGGCATGGCGATCGCCCTGGGCTGTCTCGCTGTGTCGCACTACCTCCTCGACCTGACGAGCCCGCTGGCCGACAACATCTCCGCGAATGTCGTCGGCCTGGCGCTCGGCACCGCGTTCCGCTTCTGGGCCTACCGCACGTTCGTCTTCAACCAGGTCCGTACGCCGCCGGAGTCTGCCCCGGAGATGGCCGAGATCACCGCCCCGGGCCGGTGAAGGTCCCTCTGCACGCCGCCCTACGATCGTCTCGGAGCCCAGCCGGCCAGGAGGAATCGTTGCGCACCCACCGATCCGTGCTTGTTGCCCACCCGTCCGCCGACGTCTACGGATCTGATCTCCAGCTCCTGGAGAGCGTGTCGGCGATCGTGGAGCGTGGCGGCCAGGTCCGCACGGTGGTTCCGGAGGACGGGCCGCTCGTCGAACGGTTGCGAGAGCGAGGTGCCACCGTCGACGTCGTGTCGTTCCCGGTGCTCCGCAAGAGTCTGCTGTCGCCGGTCGGACTGCTCGGGCTCCTGCTGTCCATCCTCCGGGCGTTTCCCCGACTCCTCCGGGCGTGCGACCCGTCACAGGTCGACGTCGTCCTCGTCAACACCGTCACCATCCCCTGGTGGTTGCTCGCGGCCCGTCTGCGCGGCGTCCGGACGGTCTGCCACGTCCACGAGGCCGAGGACGAGGGCAACGCCGTCGTGCTCGCCGCTCTCGCCGCACCGAACCTGCTCGCCGGGTCGATCGTCGTCAACAGCAACGCGTCGGCCGCTGCGCTGACGCGCCGTGCGGGCCTGCTGCGCCGCCGGATCGTGGTGGTCCACAACGGTGTTCCCGGGCCTGACACGAGGCCCGAGCCTCCCCGGGCCCGTCGACCGGGAGATCCGGCCAGGCTCGTCGTCGTCGCACGGGTGTCCCCTCGCAAGGGGGTCGATGTCGCTCTCGATGCCACGGCGCTGCTGCGGCAGCGCGGCCACGACGTGACGCTCGACGTCTGCGGCTCGGTGTTCCCTGGCTACGAGTGGTTCGAGCGCGAGCTCCGGGCCCGGGCCGCACAGACGCCGTTGGAGGGTGCCGTGACGCTGCACGGATACGTGTCCCCGACCTGGCCCGTGCTGGCGGCGGCAGACGTCGTCCTCGTGCCGTCGCGCGTCGAGCCCTTCGGCAACACCGCCGTCGAGGCGCTGCGTGCCCGGCGGCCGCTCGTCGCGTCCGGTGTCCAGGGCCTGATGGAGATCGTCGAGGACGGGGAGACCGGCCTGCTGGCGGAGCCTGGCGATGCCGAGGACCTCGCCGACGCGGTCGAACGCTTCCTGGCTGATCCGACGTGGGCCGCCGAGGTGGCCGAGGCGGGTGAGGCCGAGGCACGGGCGCGGTTCTCCGTCGCGGCCTATCGCGAGAGGATCGCCGCGGCGCTGGGAGTCACCTCGCCCGCGACGATCAGCTGTTGAACTCGCGCTGTGCGACCTCGAGGCCTGAGGTGAGCAGTGTCTCGACGGCGTCCGCCGCGGTCTCGACGACCAACGGCAGCTCCTTGCGCTCCGTGCTCGAGAACGGCTTGAGCACGTAGTCGGCAGGGCTCTGGCGACCGGGCGGACGACCGATGCCCACCCGCACCTTGTAGTAGTCGCCGGTGCCCAGCGACGCGCGGATGGACTTCAGCCCGTTGTGGCCGTTGTCCCCGCCGCCCAGCTTGACGCGCATGGTCTCGTACGGGAGGTCGAGCTCGTCGTAGACCACGACGAGCTGCTCGGGCGGCACCTTGTAGAACGTCGCCAACGCCTTGACGGCACCGCCGCTCTCGTTCATGTAGCCGCGTGAGCGGCCGAGCACGACGCGGACGCCGGAAGGGCCGCCGAGGCGACCCTCCACGACGTCCGCGCGCGTGGGCTTGTGCGACTTCCAGCGGCCACCCGCTCTCTCAGCGAGGGCGTCGGCGACCATGTAGCCGATGTTGTGACGCGTCTGGGCGTACCCGGGTCCGGGGTTGCCCAGGCCGACGACGAGCCATGGCGATTCCGTCATGGCGTCGTCGTTCTCCTGCTCGCGTCGGTGAGCCGGGGCTCGGAAGATCCGTCCCAGGATCACTCGGCGGGTGCGGCCTCGGTCTGCTCGGCCTCGGCGGCCTCGGCGGCCTCGGCCTGCGACTCGTCACGCTCGATGCCGGCCTCGGCCTCGGCCTCCTCCAGCTCGGCCTCGACCTGCGCCGCGGTGGGCTCGGCCACGATGTTGACGATCAGCAGATCGCCGTCGACGGCCAGCGACGAGCCCTTGGCCAGATCCAGGTCGGACGCGTGGATCTGAGCACCGGCGTCGAGGCCCTCGACCGAGACCTCGATCTGCTCGGGCAGGTGCGTCGCCTCGGCCTCGATGGGGACCGAGGAGTTCTCGGTGACGACCATCGAACCGCTCACCGACTCGCCGGTGACGACGATCGGGATGTCGACGGTGACCTTCTCGCCCTTGCGGACGACCAGGAGGTCGGCGTGCTCGATGAAGCCCTTGATCGGGTCGCGCTGGACCTGCTTGGGGAGGACCAGCTGGGCGTCCCCGTCGACGTCGACCGACAGCAGCGCGTTGGGCTGCTTGAGCGCCAGCATGAGGTCGTGGCCTGGCAGCATCACGTGGATCGGATCGATGCCGTGGCCGTAGAGGACGGCAGGAACCTTGTTGTCGCGACGGATACGGCGAGCGGCGCCCTTGCCGAACTCGGTACGCGTCTCAGCCTTGATCTTGATCTCGGACACGGCGGAACTGCTCCTTAAAAGCGGGGTCTTCGTGCGGGTCGCGCCTCGGCGACGGTGGTCTTTCGGACGGCCGCATCGCGCACTGAGTCCAAGACACCAAGTCGATCACGGCTGACGGAAAGCCAACCCTCGCCGAGGCAACTTCCCCATCATACAAGGGCGGAGGCAAGGCTGTCGAAGCGGGCTTCGAGACGGGTACGGCGGAGGCTCAGGCCTTGCCGTCGAACAGGCTCGTGACGGACCCGTCCTCGAAGACCTCACGGATGGCCTTCCCGAGCAGCGGCGCGATGGAGAGCTCGGTCAGCTTGTCGAACCGCTTGTCCTCGGACAGCGGCAGCGTGTCGGTGATGATCACCTCGGCTGCCGAACAGCTTGCGAGTCGCTCGACCGCCGGCCCCGAGAATACGGCGTGGGTCGCCGCGATGACGACGTCGGCGGCTCCGGCGTTCATCAGCGCCTCGCACGCCTGGACGATGGTGCCGCCGGTGTCGATGAGGTCGTCGACCAGGACGCAGGTGCGACCCTCGACCTCACCGACGACGCGGTTGGCGATCGACGCGTTCGGACGGTCGATGTCGCGCGTCTTGTGGATGAACGCCAGCGGCACGCCGCCGAGCTTCTCGGCCCAGTTCTCGGCCACCTTGATGCGGCCCGCATCCGGCGACACGACGGCGAGCCGCTTGTCGCCGTAGCGCTCGAGGACGTACTCGGTGAGGATCGGCATCGCCATCAGGTGGTCGACCGGGCCGTCGAAGAAGCCCTGGATCTGAGCGGTGTGGAGGTCGACGACCATCAGACGGTCGGCGCCGGCGGTGAGGAACAGGTCGGCCATGAGGCGCGCGGAGATGGGCTCGCGACCGCGGTGCTTCTTGTCCTGTCGGGCGTATCCGTAGAACGGCTGGATGACCGTGATCCGCTTGGCCGAGGCCCGCTTGAGGGCGTCGACCATGATGAGCTGCTCCATGATCGCCTCGTTGATCGGCGCGGAGTGGCTCTGGATCACGAACGCGTCCGAGCCGCGTACGGATTCCTGGTATCGCACGTAGATCTCGCCGTTGGCGAAGTCGTACACCGACGTCGGGACGAGCGAGGTGCCGACCTCCTTGGCGACCTCCTCGGCGAGAGCGGGGTGGGCTCGACCCGAGAAGAGCATGAGGTTCTTCTCGGTGGTGCGCTTGATGCCGGTCACGTGGGACTCTCCTGGGCGTCGTCGCTCTGGTCGCCGGCGGCCGCACGGGCGGCCGCCTCGGCGGCTGGGGTCCCGGGGCGTTTCCTCGCGACCCACCCTTCTATCGTCCTCTGTGATCCAGCCGACACCGCAAGTGCCCCTGGCGGAACGTCCTCGCGGATCGTCGCTCCCGCACCGGTGAAGGCGCCCTCACCGACGCTCACCGGGGCGACGAACGTGTTGTTGCACGAGATGCGGGCGTGAGCGCCGATGGTCGTGCGGTTCTTCTTGACGCCGTCGTAGTTGGCAAAGATCGAGCCCGCGCCGATGTTGGCGCCCTCTCCGATGTCGCCGTCACCGACGTACGAGAGGTGAGGGACCTTCGCGCCGGGAGCCAGTCGGGTGTTCTTGGCCTCGACGAACGCACCGAGCTTGCCGCCGGCGCCCACCGTCGTGCCCGGGCGGAGGTAGCTGAACGGACCCACGGTCGCCTCGGCCTCGATCACCGACAGCGAGGCGTGGGTGCGGACCACGCTGGCGCCGTCACCGATCTCCATGTCCTGAAGCGTGCAGTCGGGGCCGATCAGGGCGTCTTCGCCGATGCTCGTCGCGCCGAGGATCTGGGTGCCGGGCAGGATCGTGGTGTCGGGCCCGATCGAGACGTCGACGTCGATCCAGGTCGTCGCCGGGTCGACCACGCTCACCCCGGCGAGCATGTGGCGCTCGACGATGCGGCGGTTGGCCTCGGCGGCGAGACGGGCGAGCTGGACGCGGGTGTTGACACCCTCGGTCTGCACGGCGTCGGCGATCTCGTACGCGCCGACCTCGCGGCCTTCGGCGACGGCGAGACCGATGAGGTCGGTGAGGTAGTACTCGCCCTGGGCGTTGTCGTTGCCGAGCGTCCGCAGCGCCTCGCGCGCCCATGCGAGATCGAAGGCGAGGATGCCGGAGTTGATCTCGTCGATCCTGCGCTGCTCGTCGGTGGCGTCGCGCTCCTCGACGATCTCGACGACGCCGCCGTCGGCGCCGCGGACGACGCGACCGTAGCCGTGGGGGTTCGCGACCTTCGCCGTGAGGACGCTGAGGGTACGGCCGTGCTGCCGGTGGTCCTCCACGAAGCGCTCGAGCGTCTCGGGCTCCAGCAACGGCACGTCGCCGTACAGCACGACCACGCTGCCGACCGCCTCGTCGCCGAGGGAGGCCAGCCCGACCGCGACGGCGTGGCCCGTGCCGAGCTGCTCCTCCTGCACGGCCTGGATCACGTCGGGATCGACCTGGGCGAGGTGCTCCGCGACCTGTTCACGCTGGTTGCCGATCACCGCGACCACATGCTCCGGGGAGATCCCTCGGGCGGCGTGGAGCGCATGACCGAGCAACGTTCGCCCGGCGAGGGGGTGGAGGACCTTCATGGTCTTGGACCGCATCCGGGTGCCGCCACCGGCGGCCAGCACCATCACGATGGTCGGAGCCTGCTCGCTCACGGGTTCCTCTCGTACCGACGACTCGGGCGGATGAGCTCCCCGGGTAGGAGTCGAACCTACGTCGCTTGATCCGCATTCAAAGTGCGGCGGGCCCTGCCGACAGACCAACCGGGGATCATCCGCCCCCAGCGTACGGAACCAACGGGCCCCTGCACACACCGAGCCGGACGCCGGACCTCCTCAGTCCCGTCGCAGGCCCGACTCCCGACGCAGGGTCACCGTGCTCACCGCGACCCCGAGGAGCGCGGTCACCACCGGGACGAGCAGCGCGGCCCGGAAGCCGTCGAGCCCGATCGTCGCCGCGGGACCGGACACGGCAGCCAGGACCACCGCGACCGCGGCGAGCCCCAACGCCGACCCGAACTGGAAGGACGTCGACAGCAACCCGCCGGCAAGGCCCTGCTCGTGCGCAGCGACCCCGTTCGTCGCCTCGATCGTGAGCGGCCCGTACGCCAGCGCGAACGCGATGCTCACCAGGACGAAGGAGGGCAGCAGTGCCGCGTATGACCAGTCCGCCCCGAGCCGGAGCAGCGACGCGTAGGCGACGGCGGCGACCACGAACCCGCTGAGGAAGACCACCGTGTTGCCCCAACGCGCCACGAGCAGCGGCGTGATGGTCGGGGCCAGCACGGCGTCGAGGCCGAGCACCGCCATCGCCATCCCGGTCTTGACCTCCGACCATCCCCGCAGCTCCTGCAGGTACAGCACCATCACGAACTGGAACCCGACGAACGCGCCGACGAGCAGCAGCGCCGCGAGGTTGGCGCGGACCAGGCGCCCGGACCGGAGGATGCCGAGCCGTACGACCGGCGCCGGCGCCCGCCGTTCGAGGGCGACGAAGAGACCGAGCAGCGCGAGGCCCAGCACGCCGACCGCCACCGTCCTGAGCGCAGGCGCCTGCGGCGACTGCACCAGCGCCAGCACGACGAGCAGCATCGCCGAGGTGAGGGTGAGAGTCCCCCTCACGTCGAACCGCTCCCGCGCAGACCCGTCGCGGCGGGCCGGGCGGGGGGGGGGCGCGCCCGGCCCCCCGCGCCCCCCCCCCACTCGGCGGAGGGGAGCCGGCTGCAGGAGGGGGCGTACGACAGCGAGCCCCGCCCGGGGATCCCGGACGGGGCTCGTCATGGCGGTGGCGGTGGGATTTGAACCCACGGTAGGTTGCCCTACACAACATTTCGAGTGTTGCACCTTCGGCCGCTCGGACACGCCACCGCAGAAGAGATTACCGGACCTGCTGCCCGCCTCCGGAACCGGGTCAGGGCTCAGCGGTGCTCAGCAAAGAAGGCCAGCAACTGGGCCCGCGCCTCCTCGGCACGCACCCCTCCGCGGACCTCAGGGCGATGGTTGAGCCGCCGGTCCCGGACGACGTCCCACAACGAACCGACCGCGCCCGCCTTGTCGTCGTACGCCCCGAACACGAGGCGGGCGACGCGAGCGAGGACGAGCGCACCCGCGCACATCGTGCAGGGTTCGAGCGTGACGACGAGGGTGCAGCCGTCGAGTCGCCACTCGCCCCGCGCGGCCGCCGCGGCCCGTAGCGCGATCACTTCGGCGTGCGCCGTCGGGTCGCCGTCGCGCTCCCGCGCGTTCCAGCCCTCGCCTAGGACGGCTCCGTCAGCGTCGACGACGAGCGCCCCGACCGGGACGTCGGCGGTCTCGAGAGCGCGTGACGCCAGGTCGAGCGCCCTGCCCATCAGGGCGTCGTCGTGGACGAGCGGGGACGACACGTCAGCCGGCGAGCGCCTGGTAGGCGTCGCCGAACCCGAGCCGTTCGGCGATGTCGCCGAGCACCTCGTCCGGGTACGCGTCCGGATCGTCGAGCATCACGGCGAGATCGATCGCGCTCACACCCAGGTCGGCCAGGATCTCCATGTCACCGGCAGGCTGCGGCTCGTCGTCGTCCTCCGGGTCGGGGAGGTCGAGCTCGTCGGCGACGGAGCTGGCGAGCGGCCACTCGTCGACGGCGGTGATGTCGGACAGGAGTAGGAGCGTGCTGCGGCCCCAGACGCGCACGAGCACGAAGAAGTCCTCGTCGACGGCGACCATGCCGATCACACCGCACTCCGAAGGGAACGGGCGCAGCGCCCGCTCGACCTCCTCGATGTCTCCGGTGACACCGGCGGGAAGGCGGGTCAGCTGCCAGCCGCCCTCGTCACGGTAGGCGGCGACCGCGACATCGACCTCGCCCTGCAGATCGTCCTCCACGGCCACACCCCCTTGACGGTCGTCGTCGTGCACGTACCCGCAGGATGGCAGACGATCACACCCTCGTGTAGGGGAGTCGCCGGCAGATCGTCGCTCGGTAAGGTTCGCCGCATGGACATCCACGTCGTCGACCACCCGCTGGTGGCCCACAAGCTCACCACGCTCCGCGACTCGAGGACCGACTCCCCGACCTTCCGGCGGTTGACCGACGAGCTCGTCACGCTTCTGACGTACGAGGCCACCCGCGACGTCCGGGTCGAGCCGGTCCTCGTGCAGACCCCGGTGTCGCCGGCCGAGGGCGTACGCCTCGCGCCGCCGAAGCCGCTCATCGTGCCGATCCTGCGCGCCGGCCTCGGCATGCTCGACGGCATGCAGCGCCTGCTCCCGACGGCCGAGGTCGGCTTCCTCGGGATGATCCGCAACGAGACGACCCTCGAGCCCGCGACGTACGCCGAGCGGCTGCCCGACGACCTGACCGGCCGCCAGGCGTACGTGCTGGACCCGATGCTCGCCACCGGCGGCACCCTCTCGGCGGCGATCGCGTTCCTCGTCGGTCGAGGGTGCACGGCGATCACCGCGATCTGCCTGCTGGCCGTGCCCGAGGGCATTGCCCGTGTCGAGAACGACCTCGCCGACGTCGAGGTGCCGGTGTCGCTGGTGGTCGCCGCGGTGGACGAGAAGCTCAACGACGTGGGATACATCGTGCCGGGTCTCGGGGACGCCGGTGACCGGCTGTACGGCGTCGCCTGAGGCGTTAACCTCCGCGCAATGAGACGCACGTCTCACCCTCTGGTCGGCGCCAGTCGCTGCCGATAACGTCTCCCGAATGAAGATCGGCGTGGTCAAAGAGACCTCGCCGGGCGAGACCCGTGTCGCCGGGACCCCGGCGACCGTGACGCAGCTGATCAAGCTGGGTTATGACGTCGTGGTCGAGTCCGGCGCAGGCGAGGCGTCCAGCTTTTCCGACGAGGCCTACGTCGAGGCCGGCGCCTCGGTCGTGCCCCGCGACGAGGCGTGGCGGTCCGACCTCGTGCTCAAGATCAACGCCCCCTCGCCGGACGAGATCGGCCTCCTTGCCGACCACGCGACCCTCATCAGCCTGCTGTCCCCGGCGCTGAACGAGAGCCTCGTCGACGAGCTGACACAGCGTCACCTGACCGTGCTGGCGATGGACGCGGTGCCGCGCATCTCCCGCGCCCAGTCGATGGACGTCCTGTCGTCGATGGCCAACATCGCCGGCTACCGGGCCGTCGTCGAGGCGGCGCACGAGTTCGGGCGGTTCTTCACCGGCCAGGTCACGGCCGCCGGCAAGGTCCCCCCGGCCAAGGTGCTGGTCGCAGGCGCCGGGGTCGCGGGACTGGCAGCGATCGGCGCGGCGAGCAGTCTCGGCGCGATCGTCCGCGCCACCGACCCGCGCCCTGAGGTCGCCGACCAGGTCAGGTCGATCGGCGGCGAGTACCTCCCGGTCGACGTCGAGCAGCAGGAGGCGTCCACCGACGGCTACGCCAAGGCGACCAGCGAGGACTACGACCGCCGCGCCGCCGAGATCTACTCCGAGCAGGTCCTCGACGTCGACATCGTCATCACGACCGCGCTGATCCCCGGGCGTGCCGCACCGCGGCTGCTGACCGAGGCCGACGTGGCGAGCATGAAGCCGGGCAGCGTCATCGTCGACATGGCCGCCGGCCAGGGCGGCAACGTGGCCGGCTCCGTCGCGGGGGAGAAGGTCGTCACCGACAACGGGGTGACGATCCTCGGCTACACCGACCTCGCCGGGCGCCTCCCGACGCAGGCCTCCCAGCTGTACGGCACCAACCTCGTCAACCTGCTCAAGCTGCTCACGCCGGCCAAGGACGGAGAGCTCGTCCTCGACTTCGACGACGTCGTCCAGCGCACGGTCACCGTGGTCCGAGACGGCGAGAAGACGTGGCCGCCACCCCCGGTCGCCGTCTCGGCGGCGCCCCCGGCAGCCGCTGCACCCGCTCCCGTACCCGCGACCAAGGCCAAGGCGCCGGCCAAGCCTGCCGTCACGTGGGGCCTCATCGGCACCGGGATCCTCGCGCTCTTCCTCGTCAACGCCTTCGCGCCCGCGCCGCTGCCGGAGCACATCACGGTGCTCACGCTCGCGGTCGTCGTCGGCTACTACGTGATCGGCAAGGTGCACCACGCCCTGCACACGCCGCTGATGTCGGTGACCAACGCGATCAGCGGCATCATCGTCGTCGGCGCGATGCTGCAGATCTCGGTCGACGACGGGGCCGACAACGCCACGGTGATCCGTGTCCTCTCGTTCATCGCGATCCTCTTGGCCTCCATCAACGTCTTCGGCGGCTTCGCCGTGACCCGTCGCATGCTCAGCATGTTCTCGAAGGACTGACGCCGCCATGACCGCACAGAGTGCTGCCACCGCGGCGTACATCGTCGCGTCGCTGCTGTTCATCCTGTCCCTGGCCGGGCTGTCCAAGCACGAGACGTCACGCAACGGTGTCTGGTACGGGATCGCCGGCATGGGGATCGCGCTCGTGGCGACGTTCGTGCTCGTCGCCGACGTCGCCGACGCCGACGCGATCGCGCTGCTGCTCGTGGCGGTCGCGATCGGCGCCGCGCTGGGACTGTGGCGGGCGCGGAGCGTCGCGATGACGCAGATGCCCGAGCTGATCGCGCTCCTGCACTCCTTCGTCGGCCTCGCCGCGGTGCTGGTGGGCTGGAACGGCTACCTGGCGCCGAACCACCTGACCGGCTCGCTGGCCGACATCCACCACGCCGAGATCTTCATCGGCATCTTCATCGGCGCCGTGACCTTCACCGGCTCGATCGTCGCCAACCTCAAGCTGTCGGCGAAGATGCGGTCGGCGCCGCTGATGCTGCCGGGCAAGAACCTCATCAACATCGGCGCGCTCGTCGTCTTCGTGATCCTGACGGTCTGGTTCGTCATCTCCCCGAACCTCACGCTGCTGATCCTCGTCACCGTCGTCGCGCTGGCGCTCGGCTGGCACCTCGTGGCATCGATCGGCGGTGGCGACATGCCTGTCGTCGTGTCGATGCTCAACAGCTACTCGGGCTGGGCCGCGGCGGCGTCAGGCTTCCTGCTCAACAACGACCTGCTGATCGTGACCGGCGCGCTCGTCGGGTCGTCGGGTGCCTACCTGTCCTACATCATGTGCCAGGCGATGAACCGCTCGTTCCTCTCCGTCATCGCCGGCGGTTTCGGCATCGAGGCCGCGACCAGTGACGCGACCGACTACGGCGATCACCGCGAGATCACCGCCGCCGATGCTGCCGAGCTCCTCAAGAGCGCGCGGTCGGTCGTCATCACCCCCGGGTACGGGATGGCGGTGGCTCAGGCGCAGTACCCGGTCGCCGACCTCGTCCGCAGGCTGCGCGACCGAGGCATCGAGGTCCGCTTCGGCGTGCACCCGGTCGCCGGCCGCCTCCCCGGGCACATCTACGTGCTGCTCGCCGAGGCCAAGGTCCCGTACGACATCGTGCTCGAGATGGACGAGATCAACGACGACTTCGCCGAGACGTCGGTGGTGCTGGTGATCGGCGCCAACGACACGGTGAACCCCGCCGCAGCCGAGGACCCCACGAGCCCGCTCGCCGGGATGCCGGTGCTGCGGGTGTGGGAGGTCGAGAACGTCATCGTGTTCAAGCGGTCGATGGCGGCGGGCTACGCGGGCGTCCAGAACCCGCTGTTCTTCCGCGACAACACCCAGATGCTGTTCGGGGACGCCAAGGAGCGGGTCGAGGACATCCTCCGGGCACTCGCCACCTGACCTGACCTCCACCATGTGACATCGAGGGTGGCGCATGGCGGGATACCGACGGTATCTTGACGGCCATGCCCTCATCCTTCACCGGCAAGGTTGCCGTCGTCACCGGTGCCGCACGCGGCATCGGCGCAGGTGTCGCCCGCGAGTACGTCCGTCGTGGAGGTCGCGTCGCGCTCCTCGGCCTCGAGCCCGACGAGCTGAAGTCCCTCGCCGCCGAGCTGGGTGACGCCGCCGCCTGGTGGGAGGCCGACGTCCGCGACACGGCCGCGGTCCAGTCCGCCGTCGATGCCGCCGCGGACCGCTTCGGCCGCATCGACCACGTGCTCGCCAACGCCGGCATCGCCGCGTACGGCACGGTGCGCCAGATCGATCCCGGCGCGTTCGAGCGGGTGGTGGACGTGAACCTCAACGGCGTCTTCCGGACGCTCCGCGCGGCAGCTCCGCACGTGATCGCCACGAAGGGATACGTCCTCGTCGTCTCGTCGCTGGCGG
>NZ_JARBCJ010000041.1:0-20034 GCF_028803055.1 Mumia sp. | reverse complement strand
GACCACGACCTCGTCCCCGTCGCGGACATCGCCCGCGAGCAGCTCCCGTGCGAGCGTGTCCCCGATCGCCTGCTGGATCAGGCGACGAAGCGGACGAGCGCCGTAGGTCGGGTCGAACCCGGTGAGTGCCAGCCACTCCTTGGCCGCGTCGGTCACCGTGAGCCGGATCCGCCGGGTCTCCAGCCGCTTCGCGAGGGCCTCGACCTGCAGGTCGACGATCCGCGTGAGGTCCTCGACCGACAGCGCGTCGAACATGACGACCTCGTCGAGGCGGTTGAGGAACTCCGGACGGAACGACGCTCGTACGATCTCCATGACCTTGTCCCGCTTGGCGGCCTCGTCGAGCGCGGGGTCTGCCAGGTAGACCGAGCCGAGGTTCGACGTGAGGATCAGGATCACGTTGCGGAAGTCGACCGTACGACCCTGCCCGTCGGTCAGACGCCCGTCGTCGAGCACCTGGAGCAGGATGTCGAAGACCTCCGGGTGAGCCTTCTCGACCTCGTCCAGCAGCACGACCGAGTACGGGCGCCGACGCACAGCCTCGGTCAGCTGACCGCCCTCGTCGTAGCCGACGTAGCCCGGGGGCGCACCGACCAGACGCGAGACCGAGTGCTTCTCGGAGTACTCGCTCATGTCGATGCGGACCATCGCCCGCTCGTCGTCGAACAAGAACTCCGCCAGCGCCTTGGCAAGCTCCGTCTTGCCGACGCCGGTCGGGCCGAGGAACAGGAACGAGCCGGTGGGCCGGTTGGGATCGGCGATGCCAGCGCGTGAACGGCGCACGGCGTCGGAGACAGCCTTGACCGCATCGGACTGGCCGATCAGCCGGTGACCGAGCTCCTCCTCCATACGGAGCAGCTTGCCGGTCTCCCCCTCGAGCAGGCGGCCCGTCGGGATCCCGGTCCACGACGCGATGACCTCGGCGATCTCGTCGGGGCCGACCTCGTCGTTGACCATCTTGTCCTCGGGCTCGGCCTCCTCGTCAGCCACGGCCTCCTCGAGCTGCCTCTCCAGGCCGGGGATCTCGCCGTAGTTCAGCCGCGCGGCGGTCTCGAGGTCGCCGGCGTTCTGCGCGCGCTCGGCCTCGCGCCGCTTCTCGTCGATCTGCTTCTTGATCTCACCGACCTCGTTGAGACCCGAGCGCTCACGCTCCCACCGGGCCTCGAGCGCCCGCAGCTGCTCCTCGGAGTCGGCGAGGTCGGCACGAAGCTTCTCGAGCCGCTCGCGGCTTCCCTCGTCGGTCTCCTTCGCGAGGTGCAGCTCCTCCATCTTCATCCGGTCGACCGAACGCCGCAGCGTGTCGATCTCGACGGGGTTGGAGTCGATCTCCATCCGCAGCCGGCTGCTGGCCTCGTCGACGAGGTCGATCGCCTTGTCGGGCAGCTGCCGCCCGGAGATGTAGCGGTCGGACAGCGCGGCCGCCGCGACGAGTGCCGCGTCGGAGATCTCGACCTTGTGGTGCGCCTCGTAGGTCTCCTTGAGACCCCGCAGGATCGCGATCGTGTCCTCGACACTCGGCTCGTCGACCAGCACGGGCTGGAAGCGGCGCTCCAGCGCGGGGTCCTTCTCGATGTTCTCGCGGTACTCGTCGAGGGTGGTGGCACCGACCAGACGCAGCTCGCCGCGGGCCAGCATCGGCTTCAGCATGTTGCCGGCGTCCATGGAGGAGTCACCGGTCGCGCCGGCACCGACGACGGTGTGGAGCTCGTCGATGAAGGTGATGATCTGTCCATCGGAGTCCTTGATCTCCTGCAAGACGGCCTTCAGCCGCTCCTCGAACTCGCCGCGGTACTTCGCGCCGGCGACCATCGCGCCCAGGTCGAGCGACACCAGCCGCCGTCCCTGAAGCGAGCTCGGGACGTCGCCGGCGACGATGCGCTGGGCGAGGCCCTCGACGACGGCGGTCTTGCCGACGCCGGGCTCGCCGATGAGGACCGGGTTGTTCTTGGTGCGCCGCGTGAGCACCTGGACAGTGCGCCGGATCTCGGCGTCGCGGCCGATGACGGGGTCGAGCTTGCCCTCACGCGCCGCAGCGGTGAGGTCGACGCCGTACTTCTCCAGCGCCTGGTAGGTGTCCTCGGCGTCCTGGCTCGTCACCCGCGCAGAGCCTCGTACGGTCTGGAACGCGCCGCGCAGCGCGTCGGCGGTCGCCCCGACACCGTCGAGGATCTCGCGGGCCTTCGACTGGACGGTCGCGAGGCCGACCATCAGATGCTCCGTCGAGACGTACTCGTCACCGAGCTCGCTGGCGAGGTCCTGGGCCCGCTGCAGCACCTCGAGGGTGGCGCGGGCATATCCGGGGGAGGCCACGCTCTGGCCTGCAGCCGACGGCAGCGTCTTGACGGCCTCGTCGGTGCGGGCCCGCGCGACGGCAGGATCGGCTCCCGCAGCCTGGAGCAGCGGCACGGCGGTGCCGCCGTCGGCGTCGAGCAGCGCGTCGAGCAGGTGCAGCGGGTCGACCGCCGGGTTGCCGGCGGCGGCCGCAGCCTGGATCGCCGCGGCGAGCGCCTGCTGGCTGCGGGTCGTGAGCTTGGAAGCGTCCATGTGGGTCCTCTGGTCTGTCAGTTCAACGGTTACCAGGTTCAACGCGTCGAGAGTTGAGTCGATTCCACTCAACTCTGTCCCTTTCTAACATGCCCTGCCCGCGTCCGCGTGATGAAGGGTTGCGGTCGGTTCTGGGCGCGCAGAGCGACCGCAACCCTTCACAACGCGGACGGGGCGGGCTCAGCAGCCGCCGAGGGCCTCACGCACGGTGCGGGTGTAGACCTTGGCGCCTCGCGCGTTGGGATGCACCCGGTCCGAGGCGAGGAGCGAATAACGCCCCGCGACGGCTCCGTGCCAGTCCGCGAGCCTCACGGACCGATGGTCGGCGGCCACACGGCGCACCGCCGAGAGCGCGCTGCGCTGCCACGGGCGCCCGGGCACGTACGGAGCCACCAGGATGACCTGGCGCCCGGCCAGCCGTCGCGTGACCAGGCGGTCGAGGTCGCGGCGGTCGACGAACCCGTTGGTGCCCGTCCCGATCACGACGACCGGCCCGAGGACGCCGCGTGACGCGGCCCGGCGTACGGCAGCAGCGACGTCGTCGTACTGCCAGCCGACCTTCGCCGTCGCGTCGAGCCTCGGCATCGCCGACACCAGCTGCGGCGCGGCGGCGACGAGGACCGAGTCGCCGAACGCACTGACCCGTACGGACCTGCCCACCGTCCGGCACGTCGCGGCAGGGGCGGAGGGCTTCGTCCGTGAGGGCTTCTCCGCCGCGGGCCGCGGCGCCTCGGCGAGAACCCGCTCTCCCGTCGAGAGGCTGGCCTGCAGCGGGCTCCGGTCCGGCGCGGTGGCGACCGCGCCGGCAGCGACCGCGACGACGACGCCAGCCGTCGCCGTCACGAGCACCCAGCGGCGCCGCGGCCGGCGCCGGTCCTCCGCAAGGCGGTAGGCGGGCGCAGCCCACCGCCGCAGCGTGAACGCGATGCCGTCGCTGCGCATGGGCATCTCGACGAACCGGTACGACACGGCGGCGACGCCCACCGCGACCAGCGCGGCGAGCCCACCCGCCAAGGGCGACCACTCCGGAGGAGCGACCCGGGTGGCGAGCACGATCAGCGGCCAGTGCCAGAGATAGATCCCGTACGACCGGGCGCCGAGCCAACGCAACGGCGCGACAGCCAGCGCACTGGCGAGCGGAGTCCGGTTGACCGCGGACAGCACCAGCGCGGCGCTCGCCACGCTGACGACGAGCAGGCCACCGGTGTAGGGGACCGCGCTCGACCACGACACCGTCCCCGCGTAGGCCAGCAGGATGGCGAGGCCGAACACGCCGCAGGCCGTGATCCCTAGCCGGCTCTCGAACGTCGCCGAGGCCCGGTCGGACCGCAGCAGGTGCGGCGCCCGGCTCAGTGCGAGCGCCGCGCCGACGAGCAGACCGAAGACGTGGGTGTCGGTCCCGACGTAGGCCCGGGTCGGGTCGTCGGGGGTGTAGAGGACGGCCATCCACACCGCCGACGCCACCGCGAGGATCGTCGCCGCACGGACGAACCGGGCCCGCGAGAGGACGAGGATGCCGAGCGCCAGCACGACGGGCCACACGACATAGAACTGCTCCTCGATCCCGAGCGACCACAGGTGGTTGAGCACGGGAGGCTCTCCCCGCTCCGCGTACGCCTGCCCCTGCGCGACCTGGAACCAGTTCGAGGACCAGGTCAGGCCGCCGAGCACCTGCCACCTCAGACCGGCTGCGGTGTCACGGCCGACCAGCACCGTCAGCGCGGCGACGACCACGATCATCACGGTGGCTGCCGGAACGAGCCGGCGGACGCGCCGGACCCAGAACGACGGCAGGTCGAACCTGCGGGTGCGGTCGGCGTCCTCGAGCAGCACGGCCGTGATGAGGAACCCGCTGAGGACGAAGAACACGTCGACCCCGACGTATCCGCCGGGCATCTGCGAGGGCGCGACGTGATAGGCGACCACGAGGACGACGGCCAGCGCCCGGAGACCGTCGAGGCCGGGCGCCGTCGGCCGGCGCGCCGTGGGCCGGCGCGGGAGGTTGCGGCCGCCCGTCCCGGTCCGGCGCCCGGCGGCCTCCGGGCGCCGTAAACCCTCGCTCGCTCGCTCGAGCGGACGTGACGCTTCCCTACCCCCGAGATGCAGCACCTCGCCTCAGCCCAACCTCACCAGCTGGACGCGGCACGAGGGCGCGGAGCCGGGGTTCACCGGGAGCCGGTCGACGGTGAACGGGGTGTCCACCCCGGTCGAGACCTTGGGGATGACGATCCGCCGCGCCGCCGCCCGGGTCGTACCGGGCGAGGCGACGATCACGGTCAGCCGGTAGTCGGCCGTGCTCGCCGAGTTGACGATGACGCCCTGCGCTGTCCACACCTTCGGGTCGGCGGTCGCCACGCACCGCAGCGACAGGAGGTCCTCGGGGGCTGCCCGCGTCTTGGAAGCGGGCGTCGGAGCCGACGAGGACGCCGTGGCGGACGGGTCCGCAGCGACAGGCTGCGCCCCGCCGCCCGAGCACCCTGGCAGGCAGGCGACCGCTGCCAGGGCAGCGGCGACGAGGAAGGGCTGAGACCGGCGCATAGCGCCATGACACCACGATCGGCGGCCCTCACCAGGGAGGCACGTCCGGGACCGTCCAACCCGGTCCGCACCGGACGTCGCTCAGCGTCGCGTACGGCGGATGAGGAACGGCTGGGCGTCGAAGCGCACAGGAAGATTGCGTACGCGCGGAGCGTCGGAGTCGCGCTCCTCCAGCTCGGTCTCGAGCTCGACGACCCGAGCCTGCAGGGCGAGCACCTGGTTCTCGAGCTCGAGGACGCGCTTGACGCCCTCGAGCCCGAGACCCTCGGCCGTGAGCCGCGCGACCGAGCGGAGGAGCTCGATGTCGCGCAGCGAGTAGCGCCGCCCGCCACCACCGGTCCGGGCGGGCCTCACCAGCCCGAGCCGGTCGTACGCCCGCAGGGTCTGCGGGTGGAGCCCCGAGAGCTCCGCCGCCACGCTGATCACGAAGACCTTGGCCTCCGGGCCGGGCGGGACGAAGTCACCCTGGGAACGGCTCATCAGACACCTCCGGAGAAGAGCTGCGCGCGGGGGTCGTCTCCTTCACGAGCGTTGCGCAACGACTCGACCGCGGTCCGAGCATCGTCGGTCAGGGACGACGGCACCTGAACCTCCACCGTCACCAGCAGGTCGGCCTTGGTGCCGTCCTTGCGAGGAGCGCCCTTGCCACGCGCACGGAACGTGCGGCCGTTCGGGGTGCCCGCCGGCACCTTGATGCGGACCGGCGCTCCGCCGAGCGTCGGGACGGCGATCTCGGCACCCAGCACGGCCTCGTCGAACGCCACCGGCACGGTGATGGTGAGGTTGTCGCCCTTGCGGCCGAACAGACGGTGCGGCTTGACGTGGACCGAGACGTAGAGGTCGCCGGAGGGGCCGCCGTTCTCGCCCTTCGCGCCCTTGCCCTTGAGTCGGATGCGCTGCCCGTCCTTGACCCCCGCGGGGATGCGGACCTGCATCGTGCGCGTCGACGCCGCACGGCCCGACCCGTGGCAGGTCTCGCACGGATCCTCGACCACGAGGCCGCGTCCGCGGCAGACGTCGCACGGCTCGGTCATCGCGAACAGGCCACCCGAGGCGCTGGTCTGCATCCCGCTGCCCTCGCAGCGGGGACAGACCCGGGGCACGGTGCCGGCCTTGGCTCCGGTGCCACGGCACGTGGGGCAGGGCTCGTCGCTGGTCGTCCGCAGCGGCACGGTGACGCCGGCGATCGCGTCGTCGAACGACAGCGTCGCCTCGGTCTCGACGTCGGCCCCGCGACGGGCCGGCGCCGACCGGGTGCGGGTGGTCCCACCCCCGCCGAACATCCCGCCCAGCAGGTCCGAGAAGTCGAACCCGCCGGTCGTCGTCGTACCGCCGGGATAGCCGAACCCACCTCCCGAGCCCGCACGACCGAAGCCGCCGACCCCGGAGGAGAACATCGCCCGCTGCTCGTCGTACTCCTTGCGCTTGTCCGCGTTGGAGAGCACGCCGTACGCCTCGGAGATCTCCTTGAACTTCTCCTCGGCAGCCTTGTCACCGGGCTTGGCGTCGGGGTGGTGGTCCCGTGCGAGCTTGCGGTACGCCTTCTTGATGTCGGACGCGCTCGCGTCCTTCGAGACTCCCAGGACCTTGTAGAAGTCCTTCTCGAACCACTCGTTGTTCACGAGACCACCTCCTCACACCTCGTCGTACGGATCACTCGGTCGCCGGCTGCGACGCGTCCTCGTCGGCCTCGGCCACCGGGGTGTCGTCGTGCTCGACCACGGAGACCCGCGCCGGCCGGAGGACCTTGTCACCGATCCGGTAGCCCACCTGCATGATCGCGTCGACGGTCGGCTCCCCCTCGGGGGCGTCGGCGTCGAGACGGTGCATGAGCGCCTCGTGGAGCATCGGGTCGAACACGTCTCCGGGCGCTCCGAACGGCTCCAGCCCATGAGCGCTGGTGGCCTGGACCAACGAGTCGGCGACGGCCTTGAAGCCGCCCTCGAGCTCGCCGTGGTCACGGGCACGCCCGATGTCGTCGAGGACCGGGAGGAAGGAGACGAGGACCGCCGCGGTGGCGTTCAGTCTCTGCGCCTCACGGTCACGGTCGACCCGCCGCTTGTAGTTGACGTACTCGGCCTGCAGACGCTGGAGATCGGCCGTGCGCTCGGCGAGCTGACGGGCGAGGTCGTCCTCGCCACCCTCCCGGCTTGCGCCGGCCACCTCCGGCTGCGCGTCCGCGGGCCCGGGGGCCGGAGCAGGGGTCTCCTGCTCCGGCTCCACGGTCTCCTCGAACTCGTTCGTCACTTGTTCTCACCCTCGTCGTCGACGATCTCGGCCTCGACGACGTCGTCGTCCTCGGCCTGGGCCTGAGCCTGGGCCTGACCCTCGCCCGAGCCGGCCGCGTTGGCCTGGGCGGCCGCGGCCTCGTACATCGCCGTGCCCATCTTCTGGCTCGACTCGCCCAGCTTGGCGATGGCGGCCTTGATGGCGTCGATGTCGTCGCCGTTGAGCGACTCCTTGAGCGCGTCGACGTCGGCCTGGACCTCGGACTTCACGTCGTCGGAGACCTTGTCGCCGTTCTCGGAGAGGAACGTCGTGGTCGAGTGCACGAGCGTCTCGCCCTGGTTGCGGACCTCGACGGCCTCGCGGGCCTTGCGGTCCTCCTCGGCGTACTTCTCGGCGTCGCGCACCATCCGGTCGATGTCCTCCTTGGAGAGGGCGGACCCGCCGGTGATGGTCATCGACTGCTCCTTGCCGGTGCCACGGTCCTTGGCGGAGACGTTGACGATGCCGTTGGCATCGATGTCGAAGGTGACCTCGATCTGCGGCACGCCACGCGGGGCCGGCGCGATGCCCGTCAGCTCGAACGTGCCGAGCATCTGGTTGTGCGCCGCGATCTCGCGCTCGCCCTGGTAGACCTGGATCGCGACCGACGGCTGGTTGTCGTCGGCTGTCGTGAAGACCTCCGAGCGCCGGGTCGGGATCGTGGTGTTGCGCTCGATGAGCTTGGTCATCACGCCGCCCTTGGTCTCGATGCCGAGGCTGAGCGGAGTGACGTCCAGGAGCAGCACGTCCTTGACCTCGCCCTTGAGGACACCGGCCTGCAGGCTCGCGCCCACAGCGACGACCTCGTCAGGGTTGACGCCCTTGTTGGGCTCCTTGCCGCCGAGCAGCTCGCGCACCAGGTCGGAGACGGCCGGCATGCGGGTGGAGCCGCCGACGAGGACGACGTGGTCGATGTCAGCGACCTTGATGCTCGCGTCCTTGATGACGTGCTCGAAGGGCGCACGGGTGCGCTGGAGCAGGTCGGCGGTGATCTTCTGGAACTCCGCACGGGTCAGCGTCTCGTCGAGGAACACGGGGTTCTTCTCGGCGTCGACGGTGATGTACGGCAGGTTGATCGACGTCGACTGCGAGCTCGAGAGCTCGATCTTGGCGCGCTCGGCGGCCTCACGGACACGCGGCATCGCCATCTTGTCCTTGGTGAGGTCGAGGCCGGTGCTGGACTTGAACCGGTCGACGATCCAGTCGACGATCTTCTGGTCCCAGTCGTCGCCGCCGAGGTGGTTGTCACCGCTGGTCGCCTTGACCTCGATGACGCCGTCACCGATCTCGAGCAGGGACACGTCGAACGTGCCGCCACCGAGGTCGAAGACGAGGATGGTCTGGTCGTCACCCTTGTCGAGCCCGTACGCCAGCGCGGCGGCAGTCGGCTCGTTGATGATCCGGCTCACCGTGAGGCCGGCGATCTCGCCCGCCTCCTTGGTGGCCTGACGCTGGGCGTCGTTGAAGTACGCCGGGACGGTGATCACCGCGTCGGTGACCGGCTCGCCCAGGTAGGCCTCGGCATCGCGCTTGAGCTTCTGCAGCACGAACGCGGAGATCTGCTGGGGCGTGAAGGACTTGTCGTCGATCTTGACCGACCAGTCGGTGCCCATGTGGCGCTTGACGGACCGGATCGTCCGGTCGACGTTGGTGACGCCCTGGCGCTTGGCGACCTCACCGGTCAGCACCTCGCCGTTCTTGGCGAAGGCGACCACGGACGGGGTCGTGCGTGCACCCTCGGCGTTCGCGATGACGGTGGGTTCTCCACCTTCCAGCACGGCGACGACAGAGTTGGTCGTGCCGAGATCGATTCCGACCGCACGGGCCATGTGTTCCTCCTGAGGGTTCGCGGGGCGGGCTTGTGACCCGCCGACTGCCTGCGTTCAATGAGTTGAGTCTGATCGTATCAACTTATATGAGCGCGACTTCATTCCACCGTAGCGGCCCCGATCCCGGACCGCGCGGACGGGTGAGATGGCACCGACCCTGCGGTGGGCGCTCAGATGACGAGCTCGGGCTGCAGCTGCTTCGGTGTCCAGACCTTCTGCCGTCGCGCGGCCAGCGCGGTCAGGATGATCGCCACGACGAACACGCCGACCAGCACCGAGAGGTCCCGGACGACGATCCACGCCTCGCCCCCGTAGAGGGTCTGCCGAAGCCCGTTGACCGCGTAGGACATCGGCAGGAGCCAGTGCAGCGACCGCAGCGGCTCGGGGATCGTCTCCCACGGGAACGTGCCGCCCGCCGTGACGAGCTGGACGAGCATGAGGACGAGCCCCAGGAACTCGCCCACCTCGCCGAGCCAGGCGTTGAGCGCCTGCAGGATCGCGACGAAGGACATCGATGCGATCACGAGCACAGCGGCCGTCGCGACCTCGTAGACCGGAGCGATGTCGAGCGCGAACCGGACGATCGTGAACATGACCGCGACCTGGACCAGCCCGACGACCGCCGGCGGGGCCCATCCGCCGAGCGCCGTCCGGGTCGCCGGACCGTTCGCCGCGAGGGCACGCGACGACAACGGCCGGACGAGCAGGAAGAGCACGTACGCCCCGATCCATGCTGCGAGCGGCAGGAAGAAGGGGGCGAGGCCGGCCCCGTACGACCCGGCACGCGCGAGGGTGTCCTCCTTGACCGCCACGGGGTCACCGATCGTCTCGGCGGTATCGCGCGCGGTCGTCTTGTCCAGGTCGGGGACCTTGCGCAGCCCGTCCTGCAGCCCGTTCCGGAGCTCGCCGGTCCCGGTCTCGAGCCTCGCGCTGCCCTTGCGCAGCGCGGTGCTCGAGGTGGCGAGCCGCTCAGCACCGTTCGCCACCTTCTCCGTCCCGTCCGCCAGGGTGCCGGCACCACGCGCCAGCGTCTGGGCGCCGCGGTCGACGCGTGCCGATCCCGAGGCGAGCTCCGCTCCTCCCGACGCGGCCCTCCTGACGCCCTGCGTGAGGACCGGGGCAGCGGCCGCGAGCTTCTCGGTGCCGGCGGCGACCTCGGAGGACCCTCTGCTGAGCGCGTCGAGCCGGTCTGCGGCGCTCTCGATCTGCGCTGCCACCGCGTCGACGGGGACCTCGGCGTCGGCGAACAACGCCATCAGGGCGTCTCTCTCGGCGTCGGTCATCCTCCCCTGCTCGACGAGCGCATCGAGGCCTTCGTCGAGCGAGGCGCGCGAGGCGCGGAACTGGTCGACGACCGTTCCCGCCACCTCGGCCGCGTCGTCACCGACGGCGGCGACCTTCGCGTTCCCGTCGGCGACCTCCTGCGCGCCGTGCGCGAGCTTGCGCGTGTCCGCCGGCAGGCTCCCGGTGCGACGCTTCAGCTCGTCGAGCCCGTTCGAGAGCGTGCTCGCGCCGTTGGCGATGCGACGCGTCCCGCTCGCCAGCTCGTCGGCACCCGACTCGAGCCGGGCGGACCCGTTCGCAGCCTCCTGCGCACCACGCGCGAGCGTCGCCGTCCCGTCGACGAGCTCGACGGTCCCGTTGGTGAGCCGGCTGGAGCCGGCGACGAGCTCCTGCGCACCGTCCACCCCCTTCGTCAGATCGGTGTGCACCACGGAGAGCCCGTCGAGGAAGGTGCCCGCGGCGAAGGTGCCCACCTGTGTCGCGATCGTGTCCCGCACGTCTCCCACGATCGTCTCGGCGACCCGGGTGACGAGGTAGTTGTTGGCGTCGTTGGTGATGAGGGTGAGCCCTGCTCGCTCCGGCTCGAACCGGGCGGACGACGTCAGCTCCTCGGAGAACTGTGGACCGATGATGAGCGCGGCGTCGTAGCGTCCGTTCCGCACACCGGACTCCGCCTCTCCCTCCGTCGTCTCGACCCAGCCGAATCCACCGTCGCCGCTCAGGAGGCGGTCGGCGACCTGGTCCCCGTAGTCGACCTTCTCGGTCGTCCCGTTGATCGCGTCGGTCATCGTCGCCCCACGGTCCTGCACCACGAGGGCCGCCGGTACGCGGTGGAGCTCGCCGTACGGGTCCTCGTTGGCGAACAGGTAGAGCCCTGCGTACAACGAAGGGATCACCACCATGGCGAGGATCGCCAGCTTGGGCAGCGTGCCGGCGCTGATGCGCCGGATCTCCGAGACGGCCAGCCGGATCGCGATCATTGATCCTTCTCTCTCTCGCCGAACAGCCAGTCGGAATCGTCGGTCTCGTCGGACGGCGAGCGCTCCGGGTCGACCGGTTCCGGGCGGGTGCGCAGGGCCTCGACCGGTGTCGCCAGACGTGCGCTGTCGCCGCGGGCGGCAGGGAGGTTGGCGCCGAGGTCCCGCGCTGACGACCGTCCGCACTGAACGAGGACCCCGTACCCGGAGGATGCGTAGGACTGCGCGATCTCCCACCAGTCCACCGGCTCACCGCCGTGACGGTCCGGGAGCGAGAGCACGAGGAACCGGACATCCTCGTGCTCGGCCGCCAGCGCGCTGAGAAGGGCCGTACGCACGGCTCCTAAGATCGCGTCCATCCGGACCGACCGGAGCTGCTCCCAGCCGTGAGCACGGAGCCACTTCGTGGGTTCGCCGGGCATCGAGCCACGACAGGCGAGGGCAAGACCTTCGGCGGCGACGGTCCCGACGGGCACCGCGTCGTCGGGCTCGGAGACAGCAGGCAGGTCCACGACGGCCGCGAGCTTCCGCAGCTCCGCCTTGTCGTTGGTCGTCGTCCCGTCGTCGCGGACGAGCGTCGCTTTGCCCTCGAACGGCGCCAGCCGCCCCGCGGCTACCAGAGCCATTGCCGTGTTCCCCTGGCCCGGCTCCCCTGCCATCAGGACGCACTCACCGGTGTCCACCGAGAAGTGGTCGATGTCGAGCAGCAGGCCACGCCGCCCGTGCACCTTGACGTCGTCGAGTACGACACGCACGTCCGCACCTACCCCTCGTCAGCGCTCACGGCTGGACACCGGACAGACAACCAACCTGGGTGTCGTCGTTTCTCGATGGTTCGCCGCGGCCAGAACCGCCGCAAGCCGAACAGAGCTGCCAGGACACGTCCGGCGCGCGGGTATCGACCGTCCGGCCTACTGTCGGCAGGAGGCGACTCTCACCATGCGACGGGGGCTTCTGTCATGGCGTCGAACTCCCGACCGACGAAGATCCGCGGTGGCTCGGTCGCGCTCGTCTTCGTGGGTGCGATGGTCGGGGTCGCGGCTCGCGAGGGCCTCAAGCTCGCCATCCCGAACAGAGACGGGATCCCGATCGTCGTCCCCGTCGTGAACATCCTCAGCGCGTTCGTGTTCGGCTACCTGTTCGAGGCGCTCGCCCGCAAGGCGCCTGGCACCGAAAACACCTCGCTGTGGATGCAGCTCATCGGGGTCGGGTTCTGCGGCGGGCTGTCGACGTACAGCTACCTCGCTACCGAGACGGCCGTGCTCCTGTATGACTCACGGGTCGGCATCGGCGTGTCGTACGCCATCGGGACGATCATCCTCGGTGCCGTCGCGACGTTCGCGGGGTTCATGCTCGCGTCGCGGCTGCGCGCGCGGAGCACCGGCGACACCGAGGTGGAGACATGACCTTTCCGCTCTTCCTCCTGATGATCGTGGCCGGCGGCGTCGGCGCGTGCGTGCGCTTCGTCCTCGACGAGACGATCAGGTCGAGGAACCCGGAGCCACCCTTCCCGATCTCTACCGCACTCATCAACCTGAGCGGCTGCTTCGTGCTTGGACTTGTCACCGGCCTCGTCGTCAGCAGGCTCGCCTCGGCAGACGTACGCGCCGTGGTCGGGTCGGGGTTCGTCGGCGGATACACGACGTTCAGCATGGCAAGCTTCGAGACTGTTCAGCTGATCCGCGAGATGCGCTATGGTGCGGCTGCCGCCTACGCCTTCGGCATCCTCGGGGGAGGCGTCGCGCTCTCGCTCCTCGGATTCGTCTGGGGCAAGACCCTGTAGCCGCGGCTAGCTCCGCGAAGATCTCGAGGGTGCGCGTGTGACGGACAATCGGAGGGACAGCCGCCGCACCGGCCACCCCGGACGAGATCGGAACCCATCACGGTGAGCACGACGAGACGGGGACGCGCGCCCCTTCGCGCAGCATCGATCGGGCTCGTCGTCTGCGGAGGAACCCTCGGCGCGGCAGCGCGCGAGGGACTCGTGCTCGCCGGTCGGCACACGGACGGGGCCCTGTTCGTGGTGCCGCTGGCGAACGTGATCGGCGCGTTCATCCTCGGCTACCTGTTCGAAGCCCTGACCCGCACCGCTCCTGCGCCGGAGCGGACGAGGCGCTCGATGCTGCTCGTCGGTACGGGGTTCTGCGGTGGGCTCACGACCTACAGCGCGCTCGCGACGGGCACAGCGGCGCTGTTCGACGACTCCAGGATCGGCATCGGTCTCGCGTACGCGTTAGGCACCGTCGTGGTCGGCGCCGGCGCGACGCTGCTGGGCATCGTGCTCGCGTCCGGGCTCCATGACCGGAGGGCTGCGGACAGGCACGAGGCTGGAGGGGCGGATTCGTGACGTTCCTCCAGTTCCTGATGCTCGTCGTGGCCGGCGGCGCAGGGGCCGGCGTGCGCTACGTGGTCACGTGGACGGTCGCAGCCAGGACGTCGCGCTCGGGCTTCCCCTGGGCAACCATGATCGTCAACCTGACCGGGTCTCTCGTGCTGGGCTGCCTCCTCGGCCTGGCGTCCGGCGACCGGGCCCCGTCCGACATCGCGGTGACGGTCGGGGCAGGCTTCCTCGGCGGCTACACGACATTCAGCGCGGCCAGCCTCGAGACCGTCACGCTGGTCCGGGAGAAGCGTTACGTCCTCGCCGCCACGTACGGGCTGGGCGTGCTCGTCGCGGCGGTTGCGCTCGCGCTGCTCGGGTGCGCATGGAGCAGAAGCCTCTGACTCCTACGGCGGTCGCCGGACACGGTCCTGTGGCGTGAGGCGGCTACTCCGCGAAGATCGCCAACGTGCGCGCGACGCACACGGGCTTGTCGATGCCCTCGGCCTCGATCGTGAACTCGACGCTCACGCGCTGACCCAGGGCGACCGGCACGACCTCGACGAGCCTCGCGCGACCGCGCACCTTGGACCCGACGGGCAGCGGCGCGGGGAAGCGGACCTTGTCCGACCCGTAGTTGACGCCCATCTTCACGCTCTCGACCTTGTAGGTCTCCGCGGCCAGCATCGGGATCAGCGAGACCGTGAGGTAGCCGTGCGCGATCGTACGACCGAAGGGCCCCGCGGCTGCCTTCTCGGGGTCGACGTGGATCCACTGGTGGTCACCGGTCGCCTCCGCGAACAGGTTGACCTGCTCCTGGGTGATCTCGTGCCACTCGCTGACGCCGAGCTCCTCCCCCACACACGAGGTGAGCTCGGCCAGGTTCTTGAAGACGCGCATCCGATTCCTCCGCACTAAGCGCTCGCTTACTGCCCCGATCCTAGAGGGGAGGAGCTCAGCGGACGAGCCAGGGTACGGCGGCGAGCGCGACGCCGAGAGCCAGCAGCGCGCTGTCGGCGCGGGACCACGGCGCCGGCTCCGCCCACGTGCGCCGCTGCGCCGAGGCGAAGCCGCGTGCGTCCATCGCCACCGACATCCGGGACGCGTCGCGCAGCGCGGACACGAGGAGCGCGAACGCGAGCGAGACCGCGTGCCTCACCCGTGAGAACGGGCTGCGCGTCGGCCCGAACCCGCGCGCTCGTCGCGTCCGGTCGAGCTGACCCCACGTCTCGCGCAGCGCACCGAAGCGTTGCATCGCCGCGGCGAACGCCACCACCGGCCGCGCCGGCAGCCGCAACCGCTGGCCGAGCTGGTCGGCCAGCTTCGACGGGTCGACGTACGCCGCGAGCACCGCCCCGGGCAGCGCGAGCACGACGATGCGCAGACCCGCGGTCAGTGCGACCTCGAGATCACGCCCACCAAGCCACCACGTCGACCACACGAGCGACACCGAGGCGACGGCGATCGCCCCGAAGCGGGCGAGCGCGAACCTCGGCGACGGGAGCAGGACGGCACCGGCGACCGCGTACGCGCCGAGAGCGAGGCACGCGGTCTGCAGGTCGCGCACCGCCAGCGAGGCGACGATCGCCAGCGTGCCGATCGCGAGCAGCACCAACGGGTTGGCATCTCGGACGAAGCGTCTCATCGAGCGTCGTCCACCGGTGCGGGCGCGGGCGCAGGCCCGGGCGCGACGTTACGACCGCCCTCGAGCGGCACGAGGCGGTCGGCCCGCGCTGCGAGGTCGGCGTCGTGGCTGGCCGCGCCGATCACCGCGTCGGCGCCCGCAGCGGCACGCATCCACCCCGTGACGGCAGCCCACGTACCCCGGTCCTGGCCGACGGTGGGCTCGTCCAGCAGGAGGACGGGCGGACGGTGAGCCAGGGCAGCACCGAGGGCCAGCCGTCGCTGCTCCCCGCCGGAGAGCCGGTACGGGTTCGCGTCGGCGAGGTGGTCCAGCCGGAGATGGGCGAGAACGGCGTCGACGTCGACCGGGACGCCGATCCGCCGGGAGGTCGCCGCGATCTCGTCGCGGACGCGGGCCGTGAGAAAGCCGTGCTCCGGGTTCTGCGGGACCCACCCGATCAGCGCGGCGAGATCGCGCGAACCGATCCGGTGCGGCGGTCGACCCAGCCCTCGCACCTCGCCGGCACCCGGACGTCGCAGACCCCCGACGACCTCGAGCAACGTGGACTTGCCCGCCCCGCTCGGCCCGCTGAGGACGGTGACGGCCCGCGACTCCAGGGCGGCGTCGACGTCGCGCAGCGCCGCGGTGACAGTGGCGCCCCGGATGTCGGTGCGACGCAGGTCGACGCCCAGCGCGAGCGCATCGAGGCGCGGCACCGCGCGGTCGGTCTCGACCAGCACGACCGGCGGCTCGACCGGCTCCGGCGCGGCGACCCCCGGCATCCACACCCCGACGCCGGCGAGGTCGTCGCGCAGTGTGGCGACGAAGCTCACCGGGTCGGTGTCGGCGACCACGGATCCGTCGTGGCCCAGGACGACCACACGGTCGACGTGAGGGAGCCACGGGGCGATGCGGTGCTCGACCACGACGAGGGTCGCCCCTGTCTCGGCGACGACCTCCGCGACGCAGCGGCGTACGGCGTCGGCGTTGACGTCGTCGAGCATCGACGTCGGCTCGTCGAGGAGCAGGAGGTCCGCCTGCGACGCCAGCACCCCGGCCAGCGCGGAGCGCTGAAGCTCTCCTCCGGACAGCGCGGACGTCGGGTGCTGCATGCCGTACGGCAGGCGTACGGCTCGCAGCGCGTCGCGCACCCGCGGCCAGATCGCAGCCGGGGCGACGCGGGCGTTCTCGAGCCCGAAGGCCACGTCGCGGCCGAGCCGCTCGGCGACCACCGCGTCGCCGGGGTTCTGCAGCAGCATGCCGACGCGGCCGATGGTGGTGACCTCGCCGAGGGCGTCGCCGTCGCCGGTGGTCTCGAGCACCCCTGCGGCGGCCCGGAGCACCGTCGACTTCCCGGCACCCGACGGCCCCGCCAGCAGCACCCGCTCACCCGGGTCGACGCGCAGGTCGAGGCCGGCGACGACCGGCGTGCGCCGGCCCAGCGGACGCCAGCCGAAGCCGCGGAACGCGACCGATCCGGTCACGCTCGCGGGGAAGGGCTCGTGGACGACGCCGCGGCTCGGTCGTGGTGCTCGCGACCGGCCCCGAAGGCGTCGAGAGCACCCGTCTTCGCCAGGGCCCGGACGAGCAGCCACCCTCCGACGCCCGCGACGAGCGCCCCCGACACCGCGAAGAACACGAGATAGACGAGCTGGTAGCCGAAGGCCCAGTCGGCGTAGTACGCGTACCACTCGTACACCGCCTCGAACGCCCCGGCGAGCGCGCCTCCTGCGGCGGCGACGACGACACCCCACCGGCGGTACAGGAAGAGGGCGAACACCAGCTCGACCCCCAGGCCCTGGATCAGGCCCGAGACGAGGACGGACATGCCCCACTGGTTGCCCAGCAGGCCGGAGACGACGGCTGCGACCACCTCGGTACCGACCGCGGCGCCGGGTCTGCGGACGACGAGCCCGCCGATGACACCGCCGATCAGCCAGACGCCGGAGATCAGGCCGGAGCTCGGGGGGTAGGCGAACAGCGCCGTGCCGCTGACGACGGCGAACAGCTGGTTCCATCCCCAGAACACCACGCCGATCGCCACGCCGAGCATCGCCACCGTGACGAGGTCGATCGTGCGGTAGCGGGTCGAGGACGTGCGAGGACGAATGGCATCAGCCACGGTGACTCCCTTCGCCGGTGCTAACCGGTGCAGGTTCGGAGGGTCTGCGGGCTTTCCGCACTCTCAGCGCACCGTGCCCCTCGGGCACCTGCGCTCCCCTGTCGTGAGGTCGACTCTAGCCGCACCCGCGGCGTCGTGACGAGCGCCCGCTAGGGCGCGGTCCGCAGCGAGGACGCCAGATCGGTCAGCGCGGAGTCGACGACGCGGTAGTAGGCCCATCGGCCTCGCTGCTCGCGGGTGACGAGGCCGGCGGAGACGAGCTGTTTCATGTGGTGCGAGACGGTCGGCTGACTCAGCCCGACCGGCTCGGTGAGGTCGCAGATGCAGGCCTCGCCTCCTTCGGACGCGGCGATCAGCGACATCAGCCGCACCCTGGTCGGATCACCCAAGGCTTTGAACATCCGGGCGAGCACCGCGGCCTGGTCGTCGTCGAGGACGCCCCCGGTCAGCGGCGAGCAGCATGCTCCGGCGGAGGTCTCGAGGACGGGAAGCGTCATGGCCATCACTCCATCGTGCCACACGTATTGACATCCGTCGATCAATCGGTACTGTTCGATGCATCGAACTTCCTCGATCTCAGGAGACATCATGACCCTCACGAACGACGAGCTCGTCGAGCAGGTCCGCGAGCGCTACGCCGCCGCCGCCGTCCAGGCCCGCTCCGGCACCACGAACGACCTCGTCCTCGCGACGACCGACTCCTGTTGCGCGCCGGCCGCCGACGCCGCGGACTCGTGCTGCGGCGGCTCCACCGCGGAGGTCGATCCCTCGTTCGGTGCCGGCCTGTACTCGAGCGCCGAGGCGGCCGAGCTCCCGGCCGAGGCGCTCGCCGCGTCGCTCGGCTGCGGCAACCCGACCGCCCTGGCTGAGCTGAAACCCGGCGAAACGGTACTCGACCTTGGCAGTGGCGGCGGCATCGACGTCCTGCTCTCGGCGCGACGCGTCGGCTCCACCGGTTTCGCCTTTGGCCTGGACATGACCGACGAGATGCTCGACCTGGCCCGGGCCAACGCCACGAAGGCCGAGGCCACGAACGTAGAGTTCCTCAAGGGGTCGATCGAGGACGTGCCGCTGCCCGACGCGGCCGTCGACGTGGTCATCTCCAACTGCGTGATCAACCTGTCGGTCGACAAGCCCCAGGTCCTCGCCGAGATGTTCCGC
Source organism: Mumia sp. (assembly GCF_028803055.1). Taxonomy (NCBI): domain Bacteria; kingdom Bacillati; phylum Actinomycetota; class Actinomycetes; order Propionibacteriales; family Nocardioidaceae; genus Mumia; species Mumia sp. The sequence goes on along the minus strand of NZ_JARBCJ010000041.1, from coordinate 1,367 downwards.
GTGCTGGTTCCGGGAGGGCGCATCGGCATCTCCGACGTCGTCGCCGAGGACCACCTCACGCCGGCCGACCGTGCCGAGCGCGGGTCGTACGTCGCCTGCATCGCCGGCGCGCTGTCGCGCAGCGAGTACCTCGACGGGCTCGCCGCGGCGGGCTTCGCCGACGCGACGGTCGAGCTGACCCATGAGGCGGCCCCGGGCATGCACGGTGCGATCATCCGTGCCACCAAGCCGACTGCATGACGGTCTCCGACGCCGGCACCCGCCCCGCTGTCGCCGGGCGGCTGTCGGCGACCGACCGGCTGCTGCCGGTGTGGATCGTCGCCGCGATGGCGGTCGGGCTGCTGGTCGGGCGCCTGGTCCCCGGACTCGACGACGCGCTGGGCGGCTGGGAGATCGGGGAGGTCTCCGCGCCGATCGCGCTGGGTCTGCTCGTGATGATGTACCCCGTCCTGGCGAAGGTCCGCTACGACCGGACACGCGCGATCCTCGGCGACCGCCGTCTGATCGCGGTGTCGCTGACGCTGAACTGGATCGTGGGCCCGGCGCTCATGTTCGCGCTCGCCTGGCTGCTGCTTCCCGACCTCCCCGAGTACCGCACCGGGTTGATCATCGTCGGCCTGGCCCGGTGCATCGCGATGGTCCTCATCTGGAACGACCTCGCCTGCGGCGACCGGGAGGCCGCCGTCGTCCTGGTGGCGATCAACAGCGTGTTCCAGCTCGTCGCGTTCGCCGCGCTCGGCTGGTTCTACCTCCAGATCCTCCCCGCGTGGCTCGGCCTGCCGACGACCAGCGCCGAGCTGAGCGTGGGAGCGATCGCGATCAGCGTGCTGGTGTTCCTCGGGATCCCGCTCGCCGCCGGCGCCGCCAGCCGGCTCCTGGGCGAGCGCCTCAAGGGCCGCACCTGGTACGAGACCCGCTTCCTCCCCACGGTGAGCCCGCTCGCGCTGTGGGGGCTGCTGTTCACGATCGTGGTGCTGTTCGCCCTCCAGGGCGACGCCATCACCCGCCGACCTCTGGACGTCGGACGCATCGCCGTGCCGCTGCTCCTCTACTTCGTCGCGATGTTCGCCCTCGCCTGGATCGGCTCGCGCGCCGCCGGTCTGGACGACGCACGGACGACGACGGTCGCGTTCACGGCTGCCGGCAACAACTTCGAGCTCGCGATCGCCGTGGCGATCAGCACCTTCGGCGCCACCTCGGGTGAAGCCCTCGCCGGCGTCGTCGGCCCTCTCATCGAGGTGCCCGCGCTCCTGGCGCTCGTCTACGCCGCCCGCGCCCTCCGGCCACCCCCACCTCAGGAGATCCCCCGATGAGCGTTCGCACCGTGCTTTTCGTCTGTGTCCACAACGCAGGCCGTTCTCAGATGG
>NZ_JARBCJ010000040.1:4187-20207 GCF_028803055.1 Mumia sp. | reverse complement strand
TCGCCACCGAGGCCATGCCCGGCCTGGCCATCGGCAGGCAGCATCACCTGGAAGAACGTCCGCCACTTCCGTCGTACGCCGTGGCGAGCGTGTCGAGATCGACCAGCTCCTTCGGCTCTCCCGGCGAGCCGGCCCGTGGATCCACCACGCGGCCCAGCCTAGGTGTGGAGGACCTCCGCGTCCGGTGTGTGCAGCGGGCCGGTCGGGAGCAGCCGGGACTCGTCCGTCCAGGCCAGGACCCACCCGCCCTCGTGGACGCGCCCGGCGATCCGCAGGGTGTCGCCGAGACGAGGAGGTGCGTCGGACCCGACCTTCGTCGCCCACTGGTGGGTCACGTCACCGACCGCCACGCTGACGAGGGCCTCGTCCGGCTTCGCCAGCCGTGCCCAGTCGACCACCACCGCGTCGACGCCGTCGCGGCCGCGCAGGAGCGAGGGCAGGGCACGCGGCGTGAACCCGAGCGCGAGCCGGACCGCGCCGACCCAGATGCCCAAGAGCAGCCCGAAGAACAGCGACGCTCGCGGGACGCGGGTGACCCAGTCGACGCCCCGCTGCCAGACCGCGTACTCGGCGTCGGGGAGCTCGGCGGCAAGGACGGCCCGATCCTGACCGGGAAACACGACGACCTCGACCTTCTCGTTGAGGTCTGGAGCCACCTCGCTGACCGGGAACTCCGGCCTCCACAGCGACACGACGCGCCCGCCGGCCAGGCGCGCGTGCTCGTCGTCGGCGAGCGAGAAGGTGATCCCCGCCCCCGACCCCGAGTCGGCGGAACCGAGGTAGGTGGCCGTCGCCCGGGGCTCCGTCACTGCCAGGCGCTCCGCTCGCACCTGCATCCAGACGCTGTGGGCACCCGGCGACGGCCCCGAGGACACCCGACCCGGCGAGGAGCGCGGCGACGACACCGAGGACGACGCGACAGCGCAGTGCGCTCGGGAGGTGGGCGATCACGGCGTGACTGTAGCGGTCTCCGCCGGTCCGGCGGACGACGAAGCCGCTACTTGCTCGCCCCCTGGGACACCGAGAGGCGAACGCCGCCATCCCCTGCGACAGGACGTAGTTGTCCCGGTTGGTGTTGAGCGCGACCGGCAGCAAGAACTGGTTCCACAGCCCGAGGAAGTTGAAGATCGCCACCGACGCGATGCCCGGCTTGGCCATCGGGAGCATGACCTGGAAGAACTTCCGCCACTCCCCCGCACCGTCGATCTCCGCCGCCTCGGCGATCTCCTCGGGCAGCACCCGGAAGAACGGGTAGAGGAAGAAGACGGTGAACGGGAGGGCGAAGGCGACGTAGGTGATGATCAGCCCCGGCAGCGTGTTGAGGACACCGAAGCCCTTGAGCACGAAGAACAGCGGCACGATCGCGAGGAACACCGGGAACGTCAGCCCGGCCAGCATCATGTAGTAGATCAGGCGGTTGCCGGGGAAGGTGTAGCGCGCGAGCACGTAGGCGCACATCGACCCGAGCAGCATGACGAGCACCAGTGCCGTGCCGACCACCACGACGGTGTTGAGGAAGTAGCGGCCGATGCCCTCCGACGTCCAGGCCGAGACGTAGTTGTCGAAGCTCCAGGTCGCGGGCCAGGAGAACGGGGAGGAGAAGATCTCGTTGCTGGTCTTGAACGACGAGAGCAGCGTCCACAGCAGCGGGACGATGACCAGCAACGCCCAGAAGCCCAGCACGATGTGGGCGAGCGACGAGACCGCGCGATCGGCCTTGCGGCCGGGCGCGCCGCCCGCCGGGGCGGCGACCTCTCGCACGGACTCCTGTCGTGACGGCTCGGTGCTCGTCGTCATCGCCGTACCCCTTCCTGTCGGCCGCCCGCGAGGCGGTTCACGGTGAAGACGAGCGCCGCGAAGACGAGGGTCGCGATCGCCATGACCACACCCATCGCGCTCGCGAGCCCGAACTGGCCCTTCTCGAACGCGGTGAGAAGCAGTCGCTGCGGCATGACCAGCGTCGAGTTCTCCGGGCCACCGCCCGGGTTGAGCGCCGCCATGTAGACGAAGGCGTCGAGCGCGAGGATGCCTAGATAGATGTACGCCGTCTGGACGTTGTCCCGGATCAGGGGCAGCGTCACCGACAACGCCGTACGCAGGCGACCCGCGCCGTCGATCCGGGCGGCGTCGTACAGCTCGCCGGGCACGCTCTTGATCGCCGCGACGAACAGCACCATGTAGAACCCGACGAAGCCCCAGATGATGACGAACATCGACGCGGGCATCGCCGTACGCGCGTCACCGAGCCAGGGGTACGAGGCGAACCCGTCCAGCCCGATCCCGGTCAGCACACCGTTGAGCAACCCGTTGGACGGGTCGAACATCTGCAGCCAGATGAGCCCGATGACGATCGCCGGGATCGTGTACGGGAAGAACGAGATGACGCGGTAGAAGCTGGACCCCCTCAGGCCCCGGGTTGCTCCGTACGACGAGCCGCCGACCGTGATCATCGTGGCCAGTGCGAACGCCAGCACGACGGTCACGAACGGTACGACGATCGCCAGGTAGACGTTGTTGCGCAGCGACGTCATGAAGATGTCGTCGTCGAGCAGCTTCTGGTAGTTCTCCAGGCCGATGAAGTTCATGTCGGGCGTGAAGCCGGACCAGTCGGTCAGGGAGTACCAGAACGCCTGTACGAAGGGCCACACCACGAACACCGAGAAGATCGCGAGCGGCAGCACGAGGAACACCAGCACGAAGCTGATGCGGTCGAACGTCCAGGGCCGCCGCTTCTTCTTGCGCGGCTTCTCGGTGTCCGCGATGGGGACCAGAGGGGACTCGATCACGTGACGGGGATCTTCTTGATCGAGTCGTCCTCACGGACCTTGTCCGTGATGTCCTGCAGACGCGAGGTCAGCTCCTTCACGCTCGACTTGCCCGCGAGGAAGCTGTTCCAGACGACGAGCTGGTCGACGTTGGTGCCGTAGAGGTCGACGAACGTCCAGGTGAAGACGTTCGGGCCCGCCGCCTTGAGCATGTCGGTCTGCGACACGAGGGCGGTCGACCCGAAGCCGTCGGCGGGAACGGTGTCCTTGACGATGGTCGGCGCCAGCTTGGTCTTGGCGAAGTTGGTCGCCGCCTCCTTCGAGAGCATCGTCCGCAACAGCTCCTTGCCGCCGGGGACGTTCTTGCCCTTCGACGGCACCTGGAACGGCTCACCTGCCGCAGCGTGCAAGGCCTCCCACGGCATCGCCGAGCTGTCGTCGACGACCATCTCGGGGAAGCCCTTCATGTCGAAGCCGGCCTTCGTCTGGTCCTTCATCTCGTTCTCGATCCAGGACCCGGACGGGTAGAGCAGCGCGTCCTGGTTGTTGCTCCACTGCGCCTGGGCGGCCGTGAACTGCGTGCCCGCACCGCCGGGCTTCATGTAGCCGCGGTCCACGATCGTGCCCATGGCCTCGAAGACCGCCTGCACCGCCGGCTTCGACCAGCAGTTGGCCTCGAGGTTCTCCAGCGCCAGCCGGACCTCGTCGCCGCCCTGCTTGATCGCCGACCCGATCGCCATCGTCTGGTAGTAGGTCGCCGCCTCCTTGCCCCACAGGAAGAGGTACTTGCCGGCCTTCTTCGCCTCCGCGCCGAGCGCGATGGCCTCGTCCCACGTCTTCGGAGGCGTCCACCCGTTCTTCTCGAACAGGCTCGAGGAGTACCAGACGGCGTACACCGTCATCACGTAGTTGAGCGCGGCGAACTTGCCGTCGAACGTGCCGGGCGCCTCGATGCCCTCGTACAGGGTGTCCCGGATCTTCGTCCCCTCGAGGTTCTCCGCGTCCAGGACGTCGGAGAGGTCCTCCACCTGGTCGAGGATCGTGGCGAAGCCGATCGAGTTCTCGCCGGAGTTGTCGATCAGGTCGGGCGGGTCGCCGGCGACGAAGCGCGGCTGCAGCTCCTGGGAGATCTCGGTGGTCGGCGAGACCTTGACCGTCGATCCCTTGTGGTTCTTCTGCATGATCGTCGCCGCGAAGGCGACGTAGTCGGTGCCGTAGCCGCCGTCGAAGATCACCGCGTCGGTGGTCGAGTCGGCGGCCATCCCGAACGGGTTGTCCTCGCTCTTCTTGCCGCCCTTGGTGGAGCTGTCGTTGTCGGAGTCGTTGCTGCTCCCGGCGCAGGCGGCCAGCGCGCTGCTCAGCGGCAGCACCGCCGCCGCGGCCAACGCGCCCCGTAGCAGGGTGCGCCGGTCGACCGTCTTCTTCTCGATACTCATCTGGAGTGCCTTCCCTGTGGTGGTGTGGTGTCAGGCATGGCGCCGGAGCCGGTCGCCGTACTGGTCCTCGAGCTGGTGGTTGTGGTCGTCGCCGCCGGGGATGTTGGCGGAGAGGTAGATGGGCGGCACCGAGCCGGCTGCCGCGAGGCGCTCGGAGACGCCGATCGTCAGCAGCTGCGCGATGAACGCGGCGGTCAGGGACGAGACCGCGCCGACGCCGATGTCGCCGTCGAGCGTCAGTGTGGTGTCTCCGTACGGGGCGAGGTTGTCGATCACGACGTCGGCGACCTCGCTGAGGCGCTTGCCGCTCGGGTGCTTGGGGGTGACGCGCGAGGTGTGCTCGATGCTCGTCACCGCGATGACAGGGTTGCCGTGCTCCTTCGCCAGCAGGGCGAGGCCGACGATCGACCCGTTGACGCCGGAGTTGGAGGCGATGACGAAGACGTCGTTCGGATCTGCCTTCGTGATCTCCCACAGCTCCTCGACGACCGACGGGTCACGCTCGAGCTTCGGGTCGCTCAGGACCGAGACGTCCTGGCTGCCGAACAGGGCGACGTCACGCAGGGCGAGGTTGGCCGTGGGGATCAGGCCACCGGCACGGCCGGCGATCTCCATCGCGAACGCCTGCGAGTGGCCGGTGCCGAAGGCCTGCACGATCCCGCCGGCCTGGAGCGCGGTCGTGATCAGCTCGATCGCCGGGTCCAGCCCGCCGTCGTCGGCCAGCCTCGCGAGCTGCTCGAGCCGGCTCGTGGTCTCGTGCAGGAACTGCTGGGAGGTGTCAGACATGCGTCTCGCTTCCGGTGCTGTCGGAGGTCGGGCGGGCGGATCGGGCAGATCGGGCGGCTCGGGACCTGATGGACCGGCGGTGCGGGAGCACCGCCATCGCGGAGGCTGCGAGCTTGGTCGTCGTCCGCGCGAAGTCCTGCTGGGCGACGAGCAGGTAGATCAGGTCGAGGAGGAAGAGCTGCGAGTGCTTGGCGGAGAGGTCATCGGGCTGGAGATACTCCTCCGGGGCCGCGGCGACGACGTGCTCGTGGGCGACGCTGGCCAGCGGGGAGTCGGGGTTGTTGGTGAGGGCGACCGCGTACGCGCCCGACGAGTGCGCCTGGGCAAGCATCTGGATGGTCTCGAGGGTGCGTCCGGTGTTGGAGATCCCGATGGCGACGCTGTGCTCGTCCTGGATCGAGGCGCTCGCCAGGCCCGCGTGCACCTCGGACCAGGCGTGGACGTTGATCCCGATCCGGTAGAGGCGCGACTGCAGCTCGTCGGCCATCAGCCCGCTGCCACCGATCCCGTAGATGTCGAGGTGCTGGCAGCCTGCGATCGCGGTGGCGATGCGATCGATCTGGGGGAGGTCCACCGAGCTGGCGGTCGCCTGGACCGAGCGGGTGTGCGCGTGCAGGAGGGAGTGGAGGATGTCGTGGGAGGAGTCCTCGGGGTCGAACGCCCGCCCGATGTCGGTGTGCCACGAGGCTTGGACGTCGCCCCGTCCCACGTCGGCCGCCACCCCCACCCGCAGCGGCACGTAGCCGGAGTAGCCGATCAGCCGGCAGAACCTGGTGACTGTCGCGGGCGAGGTGCCGGCGCGGGCAGCGAGCTCGGTGATGGAGAGCTCGAGCGGCGCGGTGGGCTGCTCGAGGAGGAGCGCGGCGATCTTTGCCATGGCGCTCGACATCCGCGGGCGTCTAGCCTGGATCCGCTCGGCCACCCCGAGCGCGCTCGGCATCCCTGGCGCGGTGTCTGTGCGAGCGTCCATGCCTGCTCTCCGTGAAAATCCATCTCAGAGACTTGGAAATCGGTTGAAAACTATTCCCACCAGGCGTGTGTGGTCAATGTCACATGCGGTTTCGGATCGATAACGATGTCTGTCGTGCTCGCTGTCGATGCCGGAGGAACCTCCACGCGCGCCGTCCTGGTGGACATGTCCGGACGGTCCCTGGGCTATGGCCGGTCCGGCGGCGGCAACCCTGTCTCGTCCGGCCGCGCCGCGGCCGCTGAGTCCCTGGCGGAGGCGGTCGGCGGGGCTCTGGGCACCGCCGGTGTCGCGGCGTCCTCGGTCTCGTCGGTGACGATCGCGATGGCCGGGGCGGCGACCCACCTGCCTCCCGCCGACCCGAGCAACGACGCGATCGGGGACGCGCTCGGGGCCTGCGGAGTGGTCGCACCGTTCGCCCTCCGCTCCGACCTCCTGGCGATGTTCTGCGCAGGGACCCCCGACCTCGACGGCTACGCGATGGTCGCCGGCACCGGCGCCGCCGCGATCCGCGTCAGAGGCGGACAGGTCGAGCGTGCTGTCGACGGCATGGGGTGGTTGCTCGGTGACTCGGGGTCCGGGTTCTGGATCGGCCACGCGGTCGCCCGCGCGGTCGTCGCCGACGTCGACGGCCGCGGCCCCTCGACCCCGATGACGCCGGCGCTGCTCGGGATGCTCGACCTCACCCCGACGGAGACGACCAGGACCGTCCCGCGCGCACCTGCGCTCCAGCAGCTCGTCGACGTCGTGTACGCGATGCGACCGGTGCGGCTCGCCCAGTTCGCCCCGCTGGCCTTCGCCTATCCCCGGGACCCGATCGCCCGGCAGATCGTGGACGAGGCTGTCGGCGCCCTCGCGAGGACCATCACCGCCGCGGTCGTCCCGGACGTCGACGGTCCGCTCGTCCTCGGTGGCAGCGTGCTGCTCCGGCAGGAGGAGGTCTCGACCGCGGTCGAGAAGACATGGCGCGCGCGCGGTCGTACGGGCGCCGCCCACCTGGTCGAGGACGGCACCGCGGGTGCGGCCGTCCTCGCCCTCCGCGACGGCGGCACCGTGGTCGACGGTGAGGTGTTCGGGCGCCTGGTCAGCAGCCTTGCCGCATTACGCTGACGCGTCGCTGCCCGCGTCCAGCGGCTTGCGGAGCGCGAGGAACGTGCGCCCCGGCACGGCGCCGACCGTCCGGGCGTAGAAGTCGACCGGCCCCACCCAGGCGATCTCGCACGAGGTGCGTCCGGCGTCGACGTAGTCCGACAGGCACGCACGCAGGAGTGCGGACCCGACGCCCCTGCCCCGCGCCGCGGGCGAGGAGCCCATCGGCCCGAACCACCCGGCGCGGTTGGTGTCGTACGCGGCGAAGCCGAGGTAGGCGCCGTCCTCGACCGCCACGAAGCAGCTGACGGGCTGCCGCAGCAGCGCCGCCCCCGCCTCTGCCGCCCACGTCTCGCCCCAGGTCTCGCGCATCCACGCCTCGAACGCCGGCCACTCCTCGAGTCTCAGCCGACGCAGCGCGACCGACGCGGGGGTGGCCGCACGGACGAGGTCGACGTGGGTGGCGAGATCGACGTCCAGGTTGGTCGCCGGTGGCCCGTCTGGCGGCTCGTAGCCGCACGCGGCGAAGAACGCGGTCGTGCCCTCGTCCGCGGTGTCGACGCCCGGCCACCAGTACGCGGGGGCGCTCCCGCCCGCCTGGATGCCGGTCGCGCCACGCGCGGCCGCAGCCTCCTCGAGCGCGGTCATGAGCAGGCGACCCACCCCGGAGCGCCGGTGCCCCTCCCCCACGACGACCACCGTCACGTACGCACGGACCGTCCCGTCGCGCTCGGCGACACTGCCGAAGGCTCCCCCGACGACCTCACCGCCGCGCTCGGCGACGAACGCCAGACGCTGGTCGTCGAGGGCTCCCCACAGGAGGTGCTCCAGACCGCCGGTGTCGTCGCCCGCGTCGTCGGGGAGGCCTGCGCGCAGCAGGTCGAGGACGGCGGTGCGGTCGTCGGCGGCCGCGGGGCGGACGGTGGTCGTCATGGACGCCGACCCTAGGCGCTGGGGCTGCGGGCCGTCAGCCCAGCAGCGCGCGGCGCAGCGTCCCGAGGCCGACGATGCCCATCGCGAGCGCCCTCGAGTGGAACTCCTTGAGGTCGGCCACGCCGGGGCCGCCGTGTTGGTCGACCCATGCCTCGCGGAGCTGCTCCCAGAGACGCTGACCGACCTTGTAGGACGGCGCCTGCCCCGGCCAGCCCAGATAGCGGTCGACCTCGAAGCGGACGAACGCCTCGTCCATGTTGACGTGCTCGAGCATGAACGGGAGCGCGTCGTCGCCGGTCCACCGTCCGCTCCTGTCGGGCTTCGGCAGGCCGAGGTGGACGCCGATGTCGACGACGACCCGCGCCGCGCGCATCCGCTGACCGTCGAGCATCCCGAACCGGTCCGCCGGTTCGTCGAGATAGCCGAGGTCGGCCATCAGCCGCTCGGCGTAGAGCGCCCACCCCTCGCCGTGCCCGCTGTTCCAGTTCAGACGCCGCCAGCCGTTCAGCTCGGCGCTGTTGTAGGTCGCGAGACCCACCTGGAGGTGATGGCCGGGGACGCCCTCGTGGTAGACGGTCGTCAGCTCGCGCCAGGCGTCGAACTCGGTGACGCCCTCGGGCACCGCCCACCACATCCGCCCCGGCCGCGTGAAGTCCTCGGTCGGGCCGGTGTAGTAGATGCCGCCGTCGTGCGTCGGAGCGAGGCAGCACTCGAGGCGGCGCAGCGGCTCGGGGATGTCGAAGTGGGTGGCACCGAGCTCGGCGACGGCGCGGTCGCTGGTCGTCTGCATCCAGGCCTGGAGGGCGTCGGTGCCCTTCAGGCGTCTGTCCGTGTCGGACTCGAGGTGGGCGACGGCCTCGATGACGCTCGCCCCGGGAAGGATCCGGTCGGCCAGCGCCTCCTGCTCGGCCACCATCCGGGCGAGCTCCTCGACCCCCCAGGCGTAGGTCTCCTCGAGGTCGACCTCGACGCCGATGAAGCCGCGGGAGGCGAGGGCGTACCGCTCGCGTCCTACGCCGTCGGCGGTCGGCGCCGCCGGGGCCAGCTCGTCGTCGAGGAACCGGGCGAGCCCGGCGTACGCCTCCGCCGCGGCACGCGCGCCGCGCTCCAGGTCGGCCGTCAGCGAGTCGGGCGCGGTCGACGATTCGACCAGGCGCGCGAAGTAGCCGTCCGGCGCCGCGTGGCCGCGCGCCTGCTCGGCGACCGCCCACGCCTGCCGTACGGCCGGCATGGTGCCCGCCGCGATGCCGGCACGGAGGGAGGCGACGTAGCCGTCGATCGCCGCGGGGACGTTCGCGAGGCGCTTGGCGACGTGGTCCCAGTCAGCCTCGGTCGCCGTCGGCATCAGGTCGAAGATCTCGCGGACGGCCTGCGCGGGGGAGGCGATGACGTTGAGGTTGCGCTGCCACTCCCCGGCGTCGTGACGCTCGACCTCGAGCTCGAGGGTGCGGACGAGCTCGTCGCGGGTGATCTCGTCGGTCGCGTCGCGCACCTCCGTCGTACGGACCTGCGCGAGCGTGCGGCGCACCGCATCGACGTGGGCCTCGGCCCCCTCCGGCGAGAGATCGGTGTAGTCGCCTTCGCGACCGGGTCGGCCCAGCTCGACGTGGAGCTCGGGGTTGAGACCGAGGAGCTCGTCCAACCATGAGTCGGCGAGCTGGTCCATCGGTGTTGCGGTCCGAGAGATGGAAGAACTCATGGAACGAACGTACCTACCGCCCCGTGCGGGGCCGTGCGGGTGGCCCGGCGCAACGTCGCCGGGTCGGCGCCGCCGGACACGCGGCACCCCTAGCCTGACCAGCATGAGTCCGCAGCTGCGTCCCGCACGCGTGGAGGACGCGTCGACGCTGGCGAAGATCTGGCACGAGGGTTGGGGCGACGGCCATCTCGGCCAGGTCCCGGACGCGCTGGTGGCGGCACGGACCTCGGCGTCGTTCGAGGAGCGCACGCTCGCCCGGATCGCCGACATGACGGTCGCCGTGGTCGACGACACGGTGGCGGGGTTCGTGATCGTGGCCGGTGACGAGGTCGAGCAGGTCTACGTCGACCGCGCGTACCGGGGCCGCGTCGTCGCCCCTGTGCTGCTCGCGGAGGCCGAGCGGCAGGTCGCCGCAGCCGGTCACACCCGCTCGTGGCTCGCGGTTGCCCCCGGCAACCTGCGGGCGCGACGCTTCTACGAGCGGTCCGGGTGGGTCGACGCCGGCGGCTTCACGTACGAGGCAGAGGTCGCCGGGGGCCGGTTCCCCGTGCCGTGCCGCCGGTACGAGAAGCAGGTCGCACAGAGCACGCCACCCAGCGCCGCGCCGACGGCGTAACACAGCAGATCCGGTGCCCAGAACGTCGTCCCCAGCACGAGACGTGCCGCGGGCACGCGTTCGGCCATCGCCGCCGGCACGCCGGTGAGCTGGAAGAGCTCGACGGCGACGCACACCGCGAAGCCGACGAGCGTCGCCACGAGAGGCGACGTCCGCGGCCGGACAGCCACGACGACCAGGACGACGACGGTCGCGTAGAGCGTGTCCCCGAGCGGCCCGGCAAGCGGTGCGGGCGCGACGACCCGCGCGGCCAGTCCGGCCGCGACCACACCGAGGACGGCGACCGAGATCGCAATGCGGGAGCTCATCGCGTCAGGACGCAGTCGCCGCAGTAGCCGCCGCCCGGCACGCGGTAGTAGAGGCAGCACGACCGCCGGACAAAGGTGCCGCGGACGACGTCGCCGGTGCCGGCGTACGGAGGTCGGCCGAGCGTGGCGAGGGCGAACGCGGTGGCCGCGGGCACGAGGTCGGGCCGGCTCGCCCGCAGGCCCGCGACCGCTCCGAACAGCGCGGAGGACACGTTGCCCCAGAGGATCATGCGTGAGAGTCCGAAGCCGGTGGCGAAGCGGTCCACGAGGAAGGAGAGGGCCTCGTCGAGTCCCCCCGGCTGGCCGGCGCGCTCGACCGCAAGCGGCCAGGGTCCCGTCTCGAACGGCCGCCACCACACCGTGTCCAGCGCCAGCGGCGGGGCCGCCACCCCGAGTGCCGCCGCGCCGACGACCGGGGACAGCAGCCGGGAGAACAGCCCGAGCGACACCGTCGATGCCGCCACCCGCTCCTCGACCTCACCACCGGCGAGCCCGGCCAGGGACGCGCGGGTGTATGCGGTCCGCTCCTCCAGCGGCCCCGGCTGCAGCAGATCCTCGAACGGACGCCATCCCGCGGCGGCAGGGTCGGCGGGCGCCGGGTCGAGCGAGAAGTACGGCCCGAGCGAGGCCAGCGCCGTACGCCAATCGTCCCCCGTCACTCGGGGACGCGCAGGAGCGTGACGGCGAAGTCGGCGTCGTCGTCGTACGGCACGAGGTCCCACGTCGCGAACCGTTGCTCGACGACGAGGCCGACCGCAGCGGCGTCGACGTCCAGGTCCGCAGGCCCGTACGGCCGGTCGGTCCGGAAGCCGAGCACGATCCGGCCACCGGGGCGGACGTGCACCCGCAGGCGTTCGAGCACGGCGCGCTCCGACCCGGGGGCGAGGAAGATCATCACGTTGCCCGCGCACACGGCGAGGTCGAACGGGTCGCCGGGGTGGTCCAGCGTGGCGAGGTCGGCGACCCGCCAGTCCGGACCGGGATGGTCCTCCTCTGCGGCCGCGATGAGTGCGGGGTCGACGTCGACGCCCACCACGTCGTGGCCGGCGGTGTGCAGACGCGCCGCGATCCGCCCAGGACCGCAGCCGGCGTCCAGGATCCGAGCACCCGGCGGGACCAGCGCGTTCACGAGACGGGCCTCACCGCCGAGATCCACACCCTCGCGCTCCATGGTGCGGAAGCGATCGATGTACCACTGGGAGTGCCCGTCGGAGGTGTCGGTGAACCAGCGTGGCGTCGAGGTCATGCCCTCATCCTGCCGCCGTGTCCGCCGTCACCCCACCCCGCCCGGTGTGACGAGCGCGAGGGCGGGTGGCGCGCCGCAGTCCCGTCATCACCACGGACGTGCCCGCGTCGGAGGTCGTCCCCGTGCAGTCCCGCCTAGGATCGCGTCGCATGGACTCCTGCGACGACGCCTTCGTGACCGCAGCGCACCTCGCCCTCGACCTCGTGACGCGGCCCGAGGTCGCGAGCCGTTGGGACGCGCGGAGCGCGCTGCCCGAGATGACGGTCGGGATGCTGGCCTGCCACCTCGGGAGGCAGAGTGCGCGTGCCGCCGAGGTCCTCGTGATGGACTCACCAGACGCTCCGCTGCGCGACGCCGGTGAGCACTACCGGCGCGCCGCCTGGGTGCGCACGACGGATCTCAGCGATCCGGCGCACGACCGGAGCACCGACGCGGACGAGGCGTCGCAGGGGTTCGCAGCGATGCGGGACCGGTGCAGCGACACCGTCAGCGCCGTAGGCCGGCTGTTGCGGGACGGCGGCGCGGCGGAGGTCGTCGCGATCCCGTGGCAGGGCTGGAGTCTGCGGCGCCCCGACTTCCTGCTCACGCGGATGGTCGAGATCGTCGTGCACGCCGACGACCTCGCTCGGAGCATCGACGTGCCGACGCCGCCGTTCCCCGACGACGTCTACCTGCCCGTCCTCCACCTGCTGGCCGAGCTCGCGACCGAGCGGCACGGCCAGGCCGCGATCATCAGCGCTCTCACGCGCCGCGAGCGGATGCCGGACACGGTCAGCGCGTTCTGAGCTCGGCGGTCGTCGCGGCGCTGGGTGGTTGACCTCAGTCCGCGTCCGGGGGGAGCAGCAGCGAGCGGATCGTGGCGGTGAACGCATGCACGTCCAGGCCCGGGTCGAGCGACCGCTGCGCGCCGAGGCCGATGCCGAGGCTCAGGAGGACGAGCGCGACCTGGTCGGCCGGCAGCGCGAGGCGCATCCCGGTGCGGTGCTGGAGCTCCACGAGCAGCGAGGCGATGGAGGCGCGGATCTGCCGGTGCCGGGTCGCGAGCTCGGTGGCGACGAACGGGCTGGTCCGCACGACCGCCGCGAACTCGACCTCGAGCGCCGTCCAGCGCGGTTGTCCGAGACGCACCTTCAGCCATCCCTCGAGGGCGTGCAGTGCGTCCTCGTACGCCGTGGCGATGCTGAGTGCCTCGACGACCTCGGCCACCATCTCGCGGTGGATCTCGTCGAGGACGGCGAGCCCGAGCTCCTCCTTGCTCTTGAAGTTCGAGTAGACCGCGCCCTTGGAGAACCCGGCCTCGACGGCAACCCGGTCGAGGCTCGTGGCGGCGAAGCCGTCGTGGAGGAAGAGGGATCGTGCGGTGCCGACCAGTGCCTCACGCGTCTGCGCCTGGCGTTCTGCTCGTGTGGGCATCGACCTCTCCTGCCGGGAAAGAATGTGACATCAAGAGTGTTGCATCCCTCTCGGATACCATTAGTATCTGAGTCGTGATCACCCAAGATATCGTCATCGTCGGCTCCGGCTTCTCCGGTATGGGCATGGCCATGAAGCTCGAGGAGGCCGGTCGCGACGACTTCGTGATCCTCGAGAAGGCCGACGAGGTCGGGGGCACCTGGCGCGACAACACCTACCCGGGGTGCGAGTGCGACGTCCCGAGCCACATGTACTCGTTCTCGTACGAGCTCAACCCGCGCTGGTCGAAGTCGTTCTCCGGCCAGGCCGAGATCTGGGACTACATGCGCAAGGTCGCCGACGAGCGCGGCATCCGCAAGCGCATCCACTTCGGCAAGGAGGTCGTCGGAGCGCACTGGGACGACGACCGCCGCCGCTGGCAGATCCACACCGCCGACGGCGACGTGTACGACGCGCGCGTCCTCGTCTCCGGCATGGGCGGGCTCCACATCCCCAACGTGCCGTACATCGACGGTGCCGAGACCTTCGCCGGTGCACGCTTCCACTCCGCCGAGTGGGACCACGACCTCGACCTCCGTGGCAAGCGGATCGCCGTGATCGGCACCGGGGCGAGCGCCGTCCAGTTCGTGCCCATCATCGCCGAGCAGGCCTCGCACCTCACCCTGTTCCAGCGCACCGCTCCGTGGGTGCTGCCCAAGCGCGACAAGCCGATCAGCCCGCGCAAGCAGGCGTTCCTGCAGAAGGTCCCGGGCGCGAACCGCGCCTACCGCGACGCGCTCTACTGGGCGCTGGAGTCCCGCGCGATCACGTTCAACGGACACGTGCCCGCCATCTTGCGGATCGCCGAGCGTGTCGTCGCGGCGCACATCGCCCGGCAGGTCCCGGACCCGGCCCTGCGAGAGAAGCTCACCCCCGACTACCGGCTGGGATGCAAGCGCGTCCTCCAGTCGAACGACTACTACCGGACCTTCAACCGCGACGACGTCACGCTCGAGACGACCGGCATCGCCCGGATCGTGCCGGAGGGTGTCGTCGACCTCGCGGGCACGCTGCACGAGGCCGACGTGATCGTCTACGGCACCGGCTTCCACGTCGTCGACGCCTACGACCACCTCGACATCCGGGGACGCGGCGGCGTACAGCTGTCGGACCAGTTCGCCGAGGGCGGCGTGGAGACCTACCTCGGCATCAACGTCAACAACTTCCCCAACCTGTTCCTGATGCTCGGCCCCAACACGGCCCTCGGTCACAACTCCGTGGTGTTCATGATCGAGCAGCAGGCGAAGTACATCGTTCGCTCCCTCAGCACGATGGACAGGCTGCGGGCCGACGCCATGGAGCCGACCCGGCTCGCGCAGGACGCGTACAACGCCGACATCCAGGCCCGAGTCACGAAGGGCATCTGGACCCAGGGCGGCTGCACCAGCTGGTATCTCGACTCCCAGGGCAACAACCGCACGATCTGGCCGAAGTTCACCTTCCAGTACTGGTGGGAGACCCGGACGGTCCGCGAGCAGGACTACGTGTTCGCGCGGGCGCGCCGAGACGAGCCGGTCGCGGCATGAGCCTGCCCCCCGGCCCGCGCTGGCCGGCCTCGGTCCAGACGGTGGCCTTCCTCGGGTTCCGGACGCCGTTCATGCGGATGCTCGTACGGCGCTACGGGCCGGCGTACACGATCCGCATCCATCCCGGCCCTCGTACGATCGCGACGATCAGCGCTCCGGAGCACATCAAGCAGGTCTTCGCCGGCGACCCCCGCGACCTCCATGCCGGCGAGGGAAACCAGGTGCTGCGTCCGGTGATGGGCGAGCACTCGGTCCTGCTCACCGACGAGGCCGAGCACATGCGCGCCCGCAAGCTCCTCATGCCGGCCTTCAACGGCGCGTCCCTGCGGGGCTACCGCGGTCTCGTCGAGTCGCTCGCCAAGGAGGAGGTCGACCGCTGGCACGACGGCGAGCGCCTCGTGACCCACGAGCGCATGAACGCCCTCACGCTCGAGGTGATCCTCCAGGTGGTCTTCGGCGTCACCGACGAGAAGACGCTCGGCGCCCTGCGCCCCCGCATCCGCCGGATGGTCGAGATCGGACCGACGATGTTCGTCGGCTGGATCTTCCCGAGGCTGAGGTCACTCGGGCCTTGGAAGCGCTACTTCGACAACCAGGCGGCGGTCGACCGCATCCTGTACGCCGAGATCGCCGCGCGCCGTCAGGTGTCGGACCTCGATGCGCGCACCGACGTGCTGTCGCGCCTCCTCCAGGTCGGCGTCGAGGGAGACCTGGCACCCCTCACCGACGCCGAGCTGCGAGACCAGCTCGTCACCCTCCTCCTCGCCGGCCACGAGACGACCGCGTCGGCGCTCTCGTGGACGCTGTACGAGCTGGGCGCCAACCCCGACGTCCAGGAGGAGGCGCTCCGCGCCGCCGACACCGGTGACGACGCGTTCGTGGAGGCCTGCCTCAAAGAAGCGATGCGGCGGCACCCCGTGATCGACTCGGTGGCCCGGCGTCTGACCACACCGCAGCGGGTCGGGCCGTGGGACCTGCCGGCCGGCACGGTCGTCTCGCCGTCGATCGCGGGCGCCCACTTCACCTACGCCAGCTTCCCTGAGCCTGCACGCTTCCGGCCGCGCCGGTTCCTCGACGACGACATCGCGCCCGGCACGTGGATCCCGTTCGGGGGCGGCGTGCGACGCTGCCTCGGAGCCGGCTTCTCGCTGATGGAAGGGACGGCGGTGCTCAAGGAGATCCTGACGCGCTACCGCG
>NZ_JARBCJ010000040.1:0-4087 GCF_028803055.1 Mumia sp. | reverse complement strand
GAGCGTGGACGCGGAGGAGGTCTCCGTGGTCCGCAACATCACCCACGTCCCCGAGCACGGTGCCGTCGTCACCCTCCACGCCCGCTCCTCCTGACGACTAAGCGCCCGCTTAGGTAGGCTCCGGTCATGCGTGCAGTGCAGATCACATCCCTGGAAGGCCCCTCCGCCGTCGAGGTCGTCGACATCGACGCTCCCGAGCCGGGTCCGGAGCAGATCGTCATCGACGTCAAGGCGTCGGGCGTGTCCTTCCCCGAGGTCCTCCAGACCCGCGGCCTCTACCAGCTCAAGCCCCCGCTCCCCTTCGTGCCAGGCTCGGAGGTCGCCGGGGAAGTCGTGTCGGCACCGTCCGGCTCGGGCTTCTCCACCGGTGACCGCGTCGCCGCCTTCCCGATGCTCGGCGGCTTCGCCGAGCGAGCGGTGTCCGGCGTCGACATGACGTTCCACCTCCCGGACAACGTCTCGTACGAGGAGGGAGCGGGCGTCCCGCTCAACTACCTCACCGCGCACTTCGCGCTGCTCAAGCGCGGGCACCTGCGCAACGGCGAGTCCGTCCTGGTGCAGGGCGCGGCCGGCGGCGTCGGCACGGCATCGATCCAGGTCGCGAAGGCGTACGGCGCCGGCCAGGTCATCGCGGTCACCTCCACCGATGCCAAGGGGGAGGTCGCCGTGGCCGCGGGGGCAGACTCGTACGTGCTGGCCGACGGCTTCAAAGAGGCGGTGAAGGACCTGACCGGCGGGCACGGCGTGGACCTCGTCATCGACCCGGTCGGCGGCGACCGCTTCACCGACTCCCTGCGCAGCCTCAAGGACGACGGCCGCCTCCTCGTCATCGGCTTCACCGCCGGCGACATCCCTGAGGTGAAGGTCAACCGGCTTCTCCTCAACAACATCGACATCCGCGGCGTCGGATGGGGGGCGTACGTGATGAAGCGCCCCGGCTACGTCGCTGCGCAGTGGCAGGAGCTCGTGCCGCACCTCGAGTCCGGCGCCCTCGCGCCCCCGATCGGCGGGCGCTTCCCGCTCGAGGACGCGGCCCGCGCCCTCGAGATGATCGACGCGCGCGAGGCGCTCGGCAAGGTCGTCCTCGTCCCGTGACAGACGGCTCCATCTAGCCCGCGAGCGGGGTCACTCGGTGCGGCCCTTGAGGATCTCGTCCTCGATGGTCCCTCCGAGTCCCTCGCTCGCCGGGTCGTAGCCGTGGAGGCCGCCGGTCACCGCGTACTCCTCCTCCGGCGAGAGGACGAGGCGGTGGCGTCCCCAGACCGCGAAGATCGCCAGCATCACGACGTAGATGACGACGATGGCGACGACGGCCGGGCGGTAGTCCGGGTTGAGCAGCACGCCCACGAACGTCACCGCGGCGATCACGGCGGCGACGATTGCGCCGGTCCGCCCGACCGGGCTGACGTACGGGCGTACGGCGTTGGGGAACTTCCGCCGCAGCAGCAGGAACGCGACCATCTGGAGGAAGTAGGCGAGCACCGCGCCCCAGACGGCGATGTTGAGCACGATGTCGCCGGCGGCGTCGCCCACGAGGTCGACGACGAAGAGCGCCACCAGGCCGATGACGGCACCGGCGACCAGCGCCACCCACGGCGTCTGACGTGAGCCGGTGAGCGAGAGGAACTTGGGGTAGTAGCCGGCCCGCGACAGGGAGAACATGTTGCGGCCGTACGCGAACATGATGCCCTGCAGGCTCGCCAGCAGGCCGATCAGCGCGAACGCCGACAAGAGCGCAGCCAGGTCGGCCGACAGGAACGCGCGGAAGCCGTCCAGCAGCGGCTCGTCGGAGTCGCGGATCGCTTCCGACCCGGTGACGGCCGGGTTGAGGAAGAGCACCAGGCCGCCGGTCGCGACGAGCGTCACCAGGCCCCCGATCCCAGCGCGGGGGATGTCCTTCTGCGGGTCGTGGGCCTCCTCCGCCGCCAGCGGCAGCTCCTCGATCCCCAGGAAGAACCACATCGCGAACGGCAACGCATAGAGGACGCCCTCCCAGCCGAACGGCAGGAAGTCGGAGTTGCCGTCCTCCGGTGCGATGTCGAGGAGGTTGCCGACGTCGACCGCCCCGTTGGCGAACGCGAGGACGGCGAACAGGACGAGGACACCGATGGAGATGATCGAGACCACGATCGCGAACCTGAACGAGATCTCCGCGCCGACCGAGTTGAGCGCGATGAACACGGCATAGAGGAAGATCCACCAGACCCACATGGTGTCGCTCAGGTCGAGCCCGATCAGCTCGGCGGTGATCGCGTTGGCGTAGCCGGCCGAGAAGAGCACGATCACGCCGGTGGTGAAGACGTACTCGATGGTCTCCGCCAGCCCGGTGACGAAGCCGCCCCACGGACCCATCGCCGCCCGGGAGAACGAGTAGGCGCCCCCGGTGTGCGGCATCGCGGCCGACATCTCGCCGATCGAGAACAGCATCCCGAAGTACATGACGACGATGATGATGCTGGCGACGAGGAGCCCACCCCACCCTGCGGCGTCGAGGCCGAAGTTCCAGCCCGAGAAGTCGCCGGAGACCACGGCGCCCACGCCGATGCCCCACAACCCCCAGAAGCCGGCCGAGCGCTTGAGCTGGCGCTTCTCGAAGTAGCCGTCCTGGGCGTGGGAGTAGGTCGCTCCCGACGCCGAGAGCTTGTCACCGGACATCGCTGTCTCCTGTCGGGAGGGCCGTTGCTTGGACCGAGGTTAGACCCGTCAATGGTCGCTTGGACATACCTTTGGCTGGCCAAATTCTGGTCGAGCATCACGAGATCGCAGCATTTGACGGGTCCCAATGGTCGGCCGGGCGTGATTGACTGAGCAGACGCCGGGCCGAGGAGGAGACCATGGGTGTGTCGTCGGGAAACCTGACGCTGGAGGAGCTGCGCAACGACGTCCGCACCGGTGACATCGACACGGTGATCGTCGCGTTCGGTGACATGCAGGGACGGCTCACCGGCAAACGGGTGTCGGCACGACTCTTCCTCGAGGAGGTCGCCGAGCACGGCGCCGAGTGCTGCAACTACCTGCTCGCTGTCGACGTCGACATGAACACGGTCGACGGCTACGCGATGTCGAGCTGGGAGACCGGCTACGGCGACATGGTGATGCGTCCGGACCTCCCCACGCTCCGGCGCGTCCCGTGGCTCGCCTCGACCGCACTGGTCATCGCGGACCTCGAGGACCACAGCCGCGGCGCCGTCGCACCGTCACCACGCGCCGTCCTCCAGGAGCAGATCGCCCGACTCGCCGAGCGGGGCCTCGTCCCGTACGCCGGCACCGAGCTCGAGTTCATGGTCTTCGACACCGGCTACCGCGACGCGTGGGCCAAGGGCTACCGCGACCTCGCTCGCGCCAGCGACTACAACGTCGACTACGCGATGCACGCCTCGACCCGGATGGAGCCGCTGCTGCAGGACATCCGTCGCGGCATGGACGGGGCGGGGATGTACTCGGAGGGCGTCAAGGGTGAGTGCAACCTCGGCCAGCAGGAGATCGCCTTCCGCTACGCCGACGCGCTCACCACCTGCGACAACCACACGATCTACAAGAACGGCGCCAAGGAGATCGCCGATCAGCACGGCAAGAGCCTCACCTTCATGGCGAAGTTCGACGAGCGCGAGGGCAACTCGTGCCACATCCACCTCTCGCTGCGCGGAGACGACGGCACGGCGGTCTTCGCCGACGACAGCGGTCCGGAGGGGATGTCGGAGACGTTCCGTCACTTCCTCGCCGGCCAGCTCGCGACGATGCGCGAGCTGACGATGTTCTACGCGCCCCACATCAACTCCTACAAGCGCTTCGCCGAAGGCAGCTTCGCGCCCACCGCGGTCGCCTGGGGGCTGGACAACCGAACCTGCGCGCTCCGCGTGGTCGGCCACGGGCACGGGATGCGCATGGAGTGCCGGGCGCCGGGCGGTGACGTCAACCCCTACCTCGCCGTGGCGGCGCTGATCGCCGGTGGCCTCCACGGCATGGACGCCGGCCTCGAGCTGGCGGACCCCCTCACCGGCAACGCCTACACCAGCGAGGCCGAGCACCTCCCGACCACGCTGCGCGAGGCGGCGGCGCTGCTGGCCGAGTCCAAGGTGGCGCGCGA
>NZ_JARBCJ010000003.1:33908-46397 GCF_028803055.1 Mumia sp. | reverse complement strand
TCGAGAACCCGTAGTAGGCGCGACCGACAGGCGTCAGGTTGTCCTCGACCCGGTCGCCGGCCATCGGCTCGACGATCATCCAGACGCCGTCGTCGGCCAGCATGTGGTGCACGTGCCGAGCGGCACCGACCGGGTCGCCCATGTCGTGCAGCGCGTCGAACGTCGTGACGACGTCGTACGCCTCGTCACCGAGGTGCTGGGCCGACGTCACCTCGAAGGTCGCCCGGTCGGACACCCCTGCGGCCGCGGCCCGCTGACGGGCGACGTCGATCGAGGCCGCGTGGTAGTCCGAGCCCACGAACGTGGAGCTGGGGTAACCCTCGGCCATCAGGATCGTGGAGGCGCCGTGACCGCAGCCGATGTCGGCGACGCGGGCGCCCTCCCGGAGCTTGTCCGCCACACCCGCGGCGGGAAGCCACGCATCGACGAGGTAGGCCAGGTAGCTGGGCCGGAAGAACCGTTCGCAGCCGTCGTGCACGTCACCGTTGTGCTCGTGCCAGCCGACCCCCGCGTCGTCCCGCGCCGCCTCGACGACGCGCTGGGAGTCGGCCACCGTGCCGAGCGCGATCTGGAAGAGACCGGGCAGGAAGGCCGGACTCGACTCGTCGGTGAGCGCGACGGCGTGCTCTGCCGGGAGCACATACCGCCCGGTGTCGGGCTCGTAGCGGACGAAGGAGCCTGCCGCCTGGGCATTGAGCCACTCGCGCGCGTACGGGAGAGCCGTACCGGTCCGCTCGGCGAGCTCCGCAGGCGTGAGCGCGCCACCGTCGGCCAGCGCCCGGTAGTAGCCGAGCTTGTCGCCCAGGACCACGAGCGCCGCGTTGAGCGTCGCACCGACCTCGTCCACGGCTCGGAAGACGAAGGACATCAGGACGTCCTCGTCGATCTGTGCAGTCATGTCACCCTCCTCGGTGATCCGTCGATGCCCGCGACGCTAGGGATCGGGGGCGTGTCGCCGCATCCGGTGACCCCCCTGGTTCGTCAATCCCGCGGCTGTAGGCCCCCCGGGTGACTAGCCTCGGGAGCATGCTCGTCGGACGAGCGCGTGAGTGCGCCGCGATCGGCGCGCTGGTGGCGCGAGCACGCGGCGGTGCCAGCGGTGCTGTCGTCGTCGTGGGCGAGGCCGGGATCGGCAAGTCCACCCTGCTCCTGCAGGCCAGGGAAGCAGCCGGTTCCGACGTCCAGGTCCTCGCGACGGCAGGAGCCGAGCCCGAGCGCGACCTGCCGTTCGCCGGGCTCGCGCAGCTCCTGCGGCCGCTGCTCGGCCACCTCGACGCCCTGCCGGCCGTGCAGGCGGACGCGCTCGCGCAGGCGCTCGCCCTCCGTCCGGGAGGTACGGGGGAGGCGCCCGCTCGCGCCGGGGAGCGTTTCGTGATCTCCGCGGCGACGCTCGGGCTGATCAGCCGGGCAGCCGAGGAACGCCCCCTCCTTCTGCTCGTCGACGACCTCCATCACCTCGACCGCCCCTCCGTCGACGCGATCCTCTTCACCGCCCGACGGCTCCTCACCGACGCGGTCGCGGTGGTGCTCGCGACGCGACCGGGTGCTGCCGTCGGTGAGCTTGTGGCCGACCTCGACCGTCTCGAGGTTGGTGGACTCAGCCGCGAGGAGTGCGACGCGCTCGTCGTATCCCGCGGGCTCTCCGCCACGCAGGCCGAGCGCCTGCACGCCGTGAGCGAGGGCAATCCGCTCGCTGCCCTCGAGATGGTGCGTACGCCAGACCTGCTGGCGCGGGATCTCGGCGAGATCCCGGTGCCCCGACTCATCGAGGAGGCGTTCACCGGCCGTCTCGGCAGCCTGCCGCCCCTCGCACGCACCGCACTCACCGTCGCGGCGCTGGCGGGCGACGTCGACCTCACGACGCTGGGCCGGGCGTGCGCTACGGCCGGGAGCGACCTCGCGCACCTCGCCGATGCCGAGCAGGCGGAGCTGGTCGACCTGGGGCTCGACCGTGTCCGGTTCCGGCACCCGCTCATGCAGGCGTCGCTGGTGCAGGCCACGGCGCCACCTTTGCGGCGGCAGCTGCACCGGATCATCGCCGACGCGCTCCCCACCGGCGACCTCGACCGGCGGGCGCAGCACCTCTCGGCGGCGACGATCGGCCCCGACGGAGAGGCGGCCGCGGTGCTCGACGCGGCGACCGCGTCCGCGGCACGGCGTCGCGCATACGCGGTGGCGTCGCAGTGGGGCGAGCGGGCAGCGCACGCGAGCGAGGACCCGGAGGAGCGCACCCGGCGACTCGCGCTCGCCGGCGAGCACGCCTGGCTCGGGGGCCTGGCCGACCGCGCCCTGGAGATCTTCGGGGAGGCGGTCGCGGGTGCTCCCACAGGGCCGGCCCGTCGACGCGCGCTGGCGCTGCGGGGGGTGGTGGGTGCGCGGTGCGGCTCGTTGGTCGAGGCGCGCGCCCTCCTCCTGGAGGCGTCGGGTCCGGTCGCCGCCGACGACCCCGACCTCGCGGTGGTGCTGCTGGCGGAGGCGGTGTATCTGTGCGTGTACCTCTGTGACGGCGCCGGAGCGCGCACGGTCGTCGCCCGGCTCGACGCGCTGCGGGAGACGGCCACCGCACCCCGCAGCCGGCTGCTCGGCGACCTCGCCGCGGGCATCGGGCGGCTGATGACCGGTGACGGCGAGGCGGGCGCCACCCAGATGCGCCGTGCCGTGGCCGCGGCGGGAACGGGCGATCTGATCGACGATCCCCGGTGGCGGGGGTGGCTGCTGCTCCCGCCGATCTGGCTGCGCGACTCCGGCGACTCGCGGGCCCTGGTCGACGCGGTGGTCCTCGACGCACGTGAGCGCGCGGCGCTGGGGACGCTGCCATTCCTGCTCTTCCACGCCGCGCGCGACGATGCGACGACGGACCGGTGGACGTCGGCGGAGGGGGCCTACCGCGAGGCCATCGCGCTGGCCCGCGAATCCGGCCAGCGCACCGACGAGGCGATCTCCCGCGCCGGACTCGCGTGGCTGCTCGCGCGTCGCGGATGCGAGGACGAGATGCGGGCCGAGTCACAGGAGGCGGAGCGTCAGTGCGTGCGGAGCAGACTCAACTTCGGCAGGGCCTGGCTCCGCTTCGCGGCGGGCGACCTCGCGGCCGGCCTCGGCCGGTACGAGGAGGCGGTCGAGCACTTTCGTGCGCAGCAGTCGCTCGTACGCCGCTTCCGCGTCGTCGACGCCGACCTGTCTCCGGCCCCCGAGCTGGTGGAGTGCCTCGTCCGTGTCGGTGACCTGGACGGTGCCCGTGCTGAGGCGTCCGCGTTCGCCCTGCTCGCCGACACCAAGGGTCAGCCGTGGTCACGAGCCCGCGCGCACCGGGCCCTGGCGCTCGCCGGCGTGACGCCGGACGCGCGGTTCGCCGCCGCTCTCGTGGAGCACGCCCACAGCCCGGACGCGTACGAGCGGGCGCGCACCCAGCTCGCGTTCGGGGCACACCTGCGCCGCACGCGGCGGCGCAGCGAGGCGCGTGAGCACCTCAGGGAGGCGCTCACCACGTTCGACCGCCTGGCCGCCGCCCCGTGGGCCGCGCAGGCCTCCGCGGAGCTCGCCGCGACCGGTGAGCGGGTGCAGCGGCGCGCGCCGGGGGCGGAGCAGCCCCTGACCCCGCAGGAGCTGCAGGTGGCCCGTCTCCTCGGCGAGGGACGGACGACACGAGAGGCAGCGGCGGCACTCTTCCTGAGTCCGAAGACGGTGGAGTACCACCTGCGGCACGCCTACATCAAGCTCGGGATCTCCTCGCGTGCGGAGCTGGCTGCGAGGCTGAGCGAGGATGCCGAGCTCCGCGCCCCGGCAGGGTGAGCGGCGGCTGGTCGAGAGATCTAGCTCCGGACCTGGGCCACGAGCAGGCCGTCCCCGACGGGGAGCAGCGCCGGCATGAACCGGTCGTCGTCGAGCAGCGAACGGCCGATCTCGCGGACCGCGACGGTGTCCTCGTCGCGTCGCGCCGGGTCGGCCACCCGGTCGTGCCACAGCGCGTTGTCGAACGCGAGGACGCCGCCGGGACGCAACAGGCGCACCGCCTCCTCGACGAAGAGGGGGTAGTCGCGCTTGTCGGCATCGACGAACACCAGGTCGTACCCGCCGTCGGCCAGGCGGGGAAGCACCTCCAGCGCGGAGCCGGAGATGAGACGGAACCGGTTGGAGGCGATCCCGGCTTCGGTCAGGGTCGTGCGCGCGAGCCGCTGGTGCTCGGCCTCCCGGTCCACGGAGGTCAGGACGCCGTCCGGGCGCATGCCGCGCAGCAGCCACAGGCTGGAGACACCCGTACCCGTCCCGACCTCGACGACCGCGCCAGCGTTCGCGACCCCCGCCAGCAGACGCAGTGCCGCGCCGCCACCCGGGCCGATGGGCACCACGCCGACCTCGTCCGCCCGGGCACGGCCGTTCTGCAGCGGCTCGTCCTCGACGACGAACTCCTCGGCGTACAACCAGCTCTGCGGCGTGATCGCGGTGGCGATGACGAACTCCTCTCACAGGCCGGGAATCCCGGCACCTGGGCCACAGCCTAAGGCATGGGAGAGGGGTCGCCGCGGACGTCAGCACGCGCCTCGCCGGTGCCGTGAAAGCTCGTGCGACTCGGCATCATGGGGAACGTCCAGGTCCGTCTCATCGTTGTCTCAGTTTGTTGGTAGACGATAGTTGTCCGACCAACACAGGAGGTCGTCAGACAGATGGGCACGACCACGCAGGACGCCGGCACGCAGACCCACGACCAGAACGGGGTCGGTACCTGGGAGGAGATCGTGGAGCAGCACTCCGCGCGCGTCTTCCGGCTCGCCTACCGGCTGACGGGCAACCAGCACGACGCCGAGGACCTCACCCAGGAGGTCTTCATCCGTGTGTTCCGCTCGCTCGACTCCTTCAAGCCCGGCTCGTTCGAAGGATGGATCCACCGGATCACCACCAACCTCTTTCTCGACCGCGTCCGCCGGAAGTCGAAGTTTCGGTTCGACCGGTTCGGCGAGGGCGCCGAGGAGAGGCTGACCGCCACCGACCCGTCGCCGGAGAGGGCCTGGTCCGACGCGAGCCTCGACGCGGACGTCGAGACCGCGCTCGCCTCGCTGCCGGAGGAGTTCCGCGTCGCCGTGGTCCTGTGCGACATCGAGGGTCTGTCCTACGAAGAGATCGCCGACGTCCTCGGCGTCAAGCTCGGGACGGTCCGCTCGCGGATCCACCGCGGGCGCAAGCAGCTCCGTACGGCGCTGGAGCACCGTGCCCCGTCCGGAGCGCGTACACGGTTCGCAGGCCCTCTCGACCCGGCGGTGGCACCCCGCTGATGGCACACCTGGGAGATCGCGTCGCTGCGTACGTCGACGGACAGCTGCCCGTCGACGAGGCCGCGCGCGCGGACGCTCATCTGGCGGCCTGTGACGAGTGCTTCGAGGCCGTCCTGGCCCAGCGTGCCCTCAAGCGGCGCATGACCGGCCTGTGCACGCCTCCGTCCCCCTCCTCGACGTTCCTCTCGGCCCTCTCCGACCCAGCGCGGCTCGCTGCCGCCGCTCCGCCGTCGCGGCTGCACCTGATCTTCGACCACGTCGTGGTCCGTGTCGGCATCGCGGCCACCGGGGCCTCGGCGGTGCTCGCCGGCATCGCCTACGCGGTGGGCGCACCCGCCACCCCGGCCGACACCGTGGCTCCGCCCGTCGAGCAGTTCGTCGCCCAGTTCCGCGGCGAGGCCGACCCGATCCAGCAGAGCGTCGGCGCCGTGGGCGGCTCTCCGAGCGACGTGGCGCTGGTGGTCGCGCCCGGCCACGCCGTCGTGCCCACCCGGAGCGACTCGACGGAGGCCGTGTCGCTCCTCGAGGAGGCCCTCGGCTCGTCGGTGAGCGTGCGGCTGCTCGCCAACCGCTACGATCTCTCCGTCATCCGTTCGAGGCCAGGCAGGTCGGAGGTCATCGCCGCCGACGACGGCCGCCGTGTCGCCGCATACGTGATCGAGGACGCCGACGGACGTCTGCGCCAGGTCGTGCGATACGCCCAGCAGGAGATCGCCGATCCCGTCTTCCGCGCTGTCCGGCCGGTGCCGCGGACCGAGGGCATCCCGGTGCACGAGGCATCCGCTCCGCTCCAGGAGACCGGACGCGTCGCCGCAGACGACCTCGCCACCGAGCACGGGGTGCAGATCGACACCGCCACGATCGACCGCCTTGCCATGACCGGCTGGCCGTGTCACGACCGCCTCGGACGGTCCCTCGAGCGGGTCGGCGCCCGGTGGGTCGACCTCTCCGGGGACAAGGGCATCGCCCTGACCTACACCGACGGCCGGTCCACGGTGACCGTCTACGAGCAGAACGGCGCCCTCGACCGCGACGCGGTGTCGGGCTTCGCGCGCCACGACGTGGGCGACGCGGAGGTCTGGGTGCGGGAGGGGACACCGTCGGTCGCCACCTGGGACTACGACGGCATCGTGTTCACCGTCGTCACCGACGCGCCCGCCTCGCGCCTGCGCGACGTGATCGCCGACCTCCCCCAGCAGCCGCACCGCAACGGGATGCTGGACCGGGTCCGTACGGGGTTGGAGCGACTGACTGCCTGGACGACGCCCGGCTCCCGCGACGCCTGAGAGACTCAGGCCCCGCCAGCGGCGCACAGCCCGCAGGCCCTAGGTCGCGTCGACGTCGAACGGAGCCGGCTCGCCGGGCTCGAGGGGGCGGGACGTCGCTCGGGAGGAGGGGTTGGACGTCGGATCGTCGTCGTCCAGCGTGCCCTTCATCATCTCGCGCGGGTCGAGGCCCCGGATGTCGTCTCGCAGCGAGGTGAAGTCGTCGCCCATCTCTCGCTGGAGGTCGGCCTTGGCGTTGTCGGCCATCTGCCGGACCGTGCGGACGAGGCGGCCGAGCTGCCGTGCGAACTCCGGCAGGCGCTCAGGTCCGAAGACGAGGACCGCGACGATCACGATCACCGCCATCTCCGCCACGCCGACGTCGAACATGCGCGAAGCCTAGCCGCAGGCCGGCGGAGACGTCAGCGGCCGGTCGGGGAGAGCCCGAGCTGCATCCCGGCGAGTCCGCGGGAGCGGCCGGACAGCGTCGAGGCGACCTGCTTGAGCACCTTGGCTGCAGGGCTGTCGGGTGCCTCCTCCACGATGGCCACGCCGGTGTCTCCGCTGATGCGCATCTGCTGGTCGAGCGGGATCTGTCCGAGGAGCGGGACGTCGTAGCCGAACCGGGCGCTCAGCGTCGCGGCGACGGTCTCGCCTCCACCCGAGCCGAAGATCTCCATCCGGTCGCCGTTGGGCAGCTCGAGCCACGACATGTTCTCGATCACGCCGACCACGCGCTGGTGCATCATCGACGCCATGGTCCCCGCACGCTCGGCGACCGAGGCAGCGGCGTCCTGCGGCGTGGTGACCACCACGACCTCCGCGTTGGGGAGATGCTGGCCGAGGCTGATCGCCATGTCGCCGGTGCCCGGCGGGAGGTCGAGCAGCAGCGCGTCGAGGTCGCCCCAGTAGACGTCGGAGAGCATCTGCACGAGCGCACGGTCGAGCATGGGGCCGCGCCAGGCGACGACCTGGTCCTTGCGCGGCTTGAGCATGCCGATGCTCATGACCTGCATGCCGCGGACCGGCACCGGCATGATCATGTCCTCGACCTGGGTCGGGCGGGCGTCGCCGACACCGAGCATGTCCGGGATCGAGTGGCCGTAGATGTCGGCGTCGACGATGCCGACCTTGAGACCCTGAGCGGCGAGGGCTGCGGCGAGGTTGACGGTGACCGACGACTTGCCCACACCGCCCTTGCCGGACGCGATCGCGTACACCTTCGTGAGGGACCCGGCGGCGGCGAACGGGATCTCCCGCTGCGTCTGCCCACCGCGCAGCACCTCTTGGAGGTTCTTGCGCTGGTCCTCGTTCATGACACCCATGTCGACGCGGACGTCGGTGACGCCGGGCACCTTCGTCACCGCGGCGGTGATGTCGCGGTTCAGCGTGTCCTTGAGTGGGCAGCCGGCGACGGTGAGGAGGAGCCTGACGGTGACGGAGCCTCCGTCGATGTCGACGCCCTCCACCATGCCGATCTCGGTGATCGGACGACGGATCTCGGGATCGTTGACGGTCGACAGCGCCTGGTTGACGGCGTCGGGGTTCACCAGGGTCTCAGCGGGCATGTCATCGATGCTACGTGCGCCCTGGCAATCACAAGGGCGTCGGGTCGGGCTGACCGTCTGCCGCCTCGTCCGGCGACGACCTGACCCGGTCCTCGATGTCGTCGACCAGCCCTCGCAGCTCCGAGCGCAGGAAGTCTCGGGTGGCCACCTCGCCGAGCGCCAGACGGAGGCTCGCGACCTCCCGGGCGAGGAACTGCGTGTCCTCGTGCGACCGGGCCGACTGCTCCCGGTCCTGCTCCTGGGTGACCCTGTCACGGGCCTCCTGACGGTTCTGCGCGAGCAGGATCAGGGGAGCGGCGTACGAGGCCTGCAGCGACAGGATCAGGGTCAAGAAGATGAAGGGGAACGGGTCGAAGCGCAAGGAGTCCGGGCTCAGGCTGTTCCAGAGCAGCCAGGCCGCCACGAACACCGTCATCCACGCGATGAAGGTCGCCGTCCCCATGAACCGCGCGAACCCCTCGGCGAACCGGCCGAAGGTCTCCGCGTCCACCCGGCGGCGCCGGCTGCGGCTCCAGCGGTTGGGGTCGCGGGGCTGGTCGAGCCGCACTCGGCGGTCGTCGCGGTCGCTCATAGCGCTCCCTCCGGCTCCTGGTCGCGCCAGCCCTCCGGCAGCAGCTCGTCGAGGACGTCGTCGACCGTGATGGCCCCCACCAGGTGGTGGGAGTCGTCGACGACGGGGCAGGCGACGAGGTTGTACGCCGCGAGGATACGAGCCACCTCGTGCAGCGACGTGTCGGGCCGCGGCCAGTCGATGTCGTTCACCGCGATCGCACCGACCAGCGACGAGGGCGGCTCGCGCAGCAGGTGCTGGAAGTGCACCACCCCGAAGAAGCGTCCCGTCGGCGTCTCGAGCGGCGGCCGCGCCACGTAGACCAGCGCGGCCAGCGAGGGCGACATCTCGGGCTCCCGGATGCGGGCGAGGGCCTCGGCCAGGGTGGCGTCCGGCGGGAGGATGACCGCGTCGGAGGTCATCAGGCCACCCGCCGTGCCCTCCTCGTAGTCCATCAGCCGGCGGACGTCCTCGGCGTCCTCGGGCTCCATCAGCGCGAGCAGCGCCTCCGCGGTGTCCATCGGCAGCGTGGCGATGACGTCGGCCGCGTCGTCGGGAGACATCTCCTCCAAGACGTCGGCCGCGCGCTCGGGGTGGAGGCGGCCGAGGATCTCGACCTGGGCGATCTCGGGCATCTCCTCGAGCACGTCGGCGAGCCGCTCGTCGTCGAGCTCGGCCGCGATCTGCGTCCGCCGCAGGACCGGCAGCTCCCGCAGCGCGTTGGCGAGGTCGGCCGGGCGCATCTCGTCCATGGTCGCGAGGAGGTGGGTGGCGCCCTGCGAGGGCTGCTCGCCGGCGAGATCGGCGACGTCGCCCCAGTCGACGACGACGCCGTGGCCACGCCGTCCGAAGCGGGCGCTGCGGCTGCGCACGGCGACGTCGGAGAGATACCAGTCCTTGGTGCGGTCCTGCTCCATCGCGACGTCGTAGACCACGACCCCGTCGAGGTTCTGAGACGGTACCCGCACCTTGCGGTCGAAGAGCTCACCGAACACGAGCGTCTCGGTCTGGCGCTGCTCGAAGCGGCGCAGGTTGAGGACGCCCGTGGTGATGATCTGGCCGCCCTCGAGCGACGTCACCCGTGTCATCGGGAGGAAGACGCGCCGACGACCGAGCACCTCGATCACCAACCCCAGCACCCGGGGGAGGCGGCCTGCGCTGCGCTGCGTGACGACGACGTCGCGCAGCTTGCCCACCTGGTCCCCAGCGGGGTCGAAGACAGAGTGCCCGGCCAGCCTGGCGAGAAAGATCCGGCTCGTCGAGGTCACGGGGGTCAGCCTAGCGGCGTCCGGGCAGGAGGCCGGACGTACGACGCCCCGCCACCGCGGCGCGGTGACGGGGCGTCGGAGGCCTGAGTGTCAGGTCAGAGCTTGATGGTGCCGCGGCTGTAACCACCCTGGACGGTCTTGGTCGCGGGGATCTTGAGGCGGTACTTGGCGCGCTTGGACGAGTAGAAGGTGAAGCCGGCCTTGCCCTTGCGGTTGAGGCGCAGCGCCTTCTTCTTCTTCCACTTGCCCTTCTTGACCTGGACGACGACCTTCTTGCCGCGGTACGGCTTCCAGCCGGTCGGGCTGTAGTAGCGGACCCCGACCTTCACCTTCTTCTTCGAGCCGGTGCTCTTGATGGAGATGACGTTGCGGTACTTGAGGTTGCCCTCGATCGCCGACTTGATCGTGAAGCCACGGCCGGCGACGCTGGCGTCGGTGAACCAGCGGATGTTGTTGTTGCCGTCGTTCCACTGGACGCGGACGTTGGCGACGCGGAACGCGCCACGGCCCCAGCCGTTCTTGAACGTGAAACCGGAGGTCGTCGACTGGTAGGTGTTGCTGACGTAGGCGAGCTGCTGGTTGGCCAGCAGACGCGTCGAGCCACGGTAGATGTCGCCGTACACGGTCACGCGGCCGTACTGGCCGAGCGACCCGACCTGACGCATGTCGGTGGCGGTCTGCATGTACTTCGTGCTGTAGCTCATGTAGGGGCCGGACGAGGACGCCACGCGGATCGACGTCACGTCGATCGGCGAGGTCGCTGCGGCGGCGGGGGCGGCGGACGCGAACGCGAGGCCGGAGAACGCGAGCGCGCCCCCTGCCACGACGGCGGCGGCACGCTTGAGGAGCGAATTCACGGAGGGAGCCTTCCTGGGCGGACGAGGGGTGCGACAGGAACATAACTCATGGGAAGTCCACCAGTCGGGGCTTCGGCCATGGTGGTGGCTTCAACTATTTGCGCCCCGACTCAGGCCTCGGAAGACCCCGAGAGGCGAGGGGCGCGACGCTGGCGGTGCAGGGCGAAGGGGCGGCTGCGGACCGTACGCGCCGGCGACTCCAGCGGCTGCTCGCGCTGCGCCCTGTCGTCGAGGTGCCCGGGGGAGGACAACAGCTCCATCGGGCGGAGGCGTACGACGACGCACTCGCGCGCCCACCGGGCCACGGCCTCGTCAGCCTCGAACAGGTTGAGGCGGTCCGCAGCGAGCACCGCCGTGACCTCCTCCCACTCGGGGTGGTCGGGACTGATCTCCTCGACGGACGCGCTGACCCTCGCGACCTGCGCCCGGGTCGACTTCGCGCGCAGGTCGAGGACGACCTCGCGCTCGTCCCGGATCCCTGGCAGCGGCTGCTCGTCCCCGCCGGCGACGACGCAGACGGCGTCCTCGTGCCAGACGTGCCAGACCGGGTGCCAGGCGTCGGCGTACACGATCCAGAGCAGGCCCGACTTCTTCGCCACCTCGGCCACGAAGGCCCGGCGGAACAGCGCGTCGAAGTCGCCTGCCGGCTCGCTGGGGTCCATGCCCGACAGCATAGGACGGGGATCGTCTGCGCGGCGGCCGCGTCGGCGGTACGGCGGCCGCGCCACGCATACTGCGCAGGTGACCGTCATCCTCGCCGCCGTGGCCGTGCTCGGCGTCTCGCTGTCCGGACCCCTGATGGCGGGGACGCAGGCGCCCGCGCTCGCCATCGCGTTCTGGCGCAACGCCCTCGCCGAGGCGATCCTGATCCCGGTCGCCGCAACCCGCAACCGACGCGAGCTGAGGGCGCTGACGGCGGTCGACGTCCGTACCTGCCTGTTCGCCGGAGCCGCGCTCGCCGCGCACTTCGCGACGTGGATCAGCGCGCTCAAGCTCACCTCCGTCGCGGCCGCGACGGCGCTGGTCTCGATGCAGGTCGGTTGGATCGCGCTGATCGACCGGCTCCGGGGCAGACACGTCCGGCTCGGTGTCGCCGCCGGGTTGGCCGTGTCGTTCTCCGGCGTGCTCGTCATCACCGGTGTCGACCTCAGCCTGTCGCGCGAGGCCGTGCTGGGGGACGGGCTGGCGCTGCTCGGGGGCCTGAGCGCGGCGATCTACACCGTCGCGGGGGCCCGGGCGCGGGAGACGCTGTCGACGACGTCGTACACGGTGCTCTGCTACGGCGCGTGCGCGCTGATCCTGCTGGTGGCCTGTCTGGTCTGGCGGGTGCCGCTGGTCGGGTTCGAGACCACGGCCTGGCTGGGCATCCTCGCGGTGACGGTGACCGCCCAGCTGCTCGGGCACTCGGTGATCAACCACCTGCTCGCGGTGATGAGCCCGATGGTCGTCTCGCTGGTGCTCCTGCTCGAGGTCCCGGGGGCGGCGCTGCTCGCCACCGCGATGCTCGGGCAGGCGCCGGGCCTGGGGGTCTACGTCGGTCTGGCCCTGATCATCGTCGGGCTCGCCGTCGTCGTGACGCGGCGCCCACCGCGCCGTACCGAGGTGCCCGACGCCGACTGACCCGCACTCCCGCACCCCGCGCCCATCGCACCCATCCCATCCGCGCGATTCGGTGAGGAGATCGGGGTTCTGGCCCGAGCGGAGTCGATCTCCT